>NZ_CBFFRL010000141.1:0-12685 GCF_965644215.1 Phytobacter sp. V69 | reverse complement strand
TACAGCTCAGCTAAGGTAAGGCTAATACAGCTAAGGACTCCACTGAACCCCACCGATTAAATCGCACCTTCCTTAACCGGCGGTTATATCATGGATAAATGGCGCGCCAGAGGCGGTAAAACCAGCCGCGTCATGCACACCATGCTCGCCATTTCCGCGATTACCGCAGGCGTCGGCATCTTCCTGTGTGCACAAAGCTCAACGCCGGGCGTTGCCATCACCCTGCTGACTATCGCCCTGTTCCCGCTGCGCTGGGCCAGCGTTTACTGGTCGATTCCGGGACTGCTGGGCGCGCAATCTGTGGCGGGCACCATCTGCGGCACCATGAATTTCACCAGTAACCTGTTCGCCGCTATCCTGCCGATTTTTATCGGATTTTTGGTACAGGCCACCGGCAACTACTACGCCGCCATGATGTTCTTCGCCCTGGCGGCAGTGGGTTATCTCATCTGTTCGTTGTGCATCAACTTCGACAAGAAAATGGAAATTACCGGGCAGTAATCCCTCTCACCGGAGTCTGGCGACAGGCTCCTTTTCACCATCAGGAACGTAGTATGTTCAGTGCTGATAATTATATTGCCGTCGACTGGGGGTCGAGCAACTTACGCCTGTGGGTCTGGCAGGACGGCGAATGCGTCTGGCAATATGCCAGCGATCAAGGGGCGACGCGGCAAAAGCCCGGTGGATTCAGCGACCTCTGGCAAACCGTGTTAGCCGCCTGTCCGGTTCAGCTTGCTGCCAATACGCAGGTCATCATGAGCGGTATGGTCGGCAGCAATATGGGTTGGGTGAACGCCCCTTATCTGACCTGCCCAACACCCATTGCCTCTCTGGCCCAGCATCTAACCGCCGTCGACGAGGCTGGCCCCTTCCCGGTCTCGATCGTACCCGGATTGCAGTTACCGGGGCCGGATACCTTTAACGTCATGCGCGGTGAAGAAACGCAGCTTCTTGGCGCGCTGGGCGAAGAACGCTGGTATGTATTTCCCGGCACGCATAGTAAATGGGTCAGCGTAGAAAACGGCGTGGCAGGCGATTTTCAGACCATCATGACCGGCGAATTTTTCCATCTTCTGTCGACACAATCCGTCCTGCGCTTGCCGAATATTCCCCAACAAGAAAGCGACGCACTGTTCTTACAAGGGGCGAAGTGGGGCGCACAGGAGACCTGCCTGTCACGGGGGGCCTTTTCGCTGCGCTCGCGCATGCTGTGTAACGCACTCGAACCCGCCAGGCTGCACACCGCGTTGTCAGGGTTTTTGATTGGCCACGAAATCGCCCAGATGCAGCACCATTACCGTATTACCCCTCAGGACAAAGTGGTGATCGTTGGCAGCGACAGCCTGCTGGCACGCTATCAAACGCTTATCCACCATTTCGGGCTCACCTGCCGCGTGGTCACCGGTGATGCCGCCTTTCTTGCTGGAATCAGGAGCATTTTGCATGCACACGACTAATGTCCTCCCACTGGTTGCCATTCTGCGTGGCGTAACACCCGATGAGGTGCTGGTGCACATTGAAGCGCTCGCCCAGGCGGGATTTACCACCGTTGAAATCCCGCTGAATTCCCCCGACTGGCAGCAGAGCATAGGCCTTGCGGTAAAACACTATGGCGGGAAGATGCGCGTGGGTGCCGGTACGGTGACCGACGCTGGCAACATCCCCGTTTTGGCGGCACTGGGCTGTCAGTTTATTTTGACACCCAATACCGATCCGGCGGTGATCGCTGCGGCACGCGCACATGATATGGAGATTTGCGTTGGATGCCAGACGGCAAGCGAAGCCTTTAGTGCATTACGTTCGGGGGCGTCATCGCTCAAAATCTTCCCGGCCGGGGAAGTGGGTACCGGGTATATCCGTGCGTTGCGAGCGGTATTACCCACAGATGCCGCCCTGTATGCCGTTGGTGGGATCACGACTGACAATCTGGCGCACTACCTGGAAGCAGGATGTGAAGGGGTGGGATTAGGCAGCGACCTGTATCGTGCAGGGCAATCGGTGGCGAAAACGCGCGAGCAGGCGCAGGCCTTTATGTTGAGCTGGCAGGCCGCACAGCGCACACCTGCCCTGAGTTAACCCATGCCCCCGCGCAGATGGCGGGGGATGTGTGTTACTCGAAGAACACGGCCAGTTTGTTAAACATCCCCGGCGAAGACTGGTTGCGCACCACCTGCACCACGTCTTCCAGCTTCTCAATCTGGCTAATCATCTGCTCCAGGCGCTGATCGTCATTCACCAGTAGCCAGATGCGGCTCTGCTCGCTGTCTTTGATCGGCAAACAGAGAATGCCTTCCACGTTAAACGCACGACGGGCGAACAGGCCGCAGACGTGGGTCATGACGCCCGGATGGTTACGTACGGTGAGTTCGAGAATTACGTTGTCAGAAGTTGTCTGTTGCATGGCTTATTCCCCCACCATTTCAGTATTTGCCGCGCCTGGCGGCACCATCGGATACACTTTTTCTTCGGCGTCGATGCGCACGTGGATCAGCGCCGGACCCGGGCGAGAGATAATCTCCTGCAACGCGGCATGCGGGTCAGCTTCGTTGTTCAGGTCACAGGTTTGCAGGCCAAAACCGGCGGCAATCTGCATAAAGTTAATCATCCCCGGATAGGTCGCCGCGAACACGCCCTGCTTGTAGAACAGGCTCTGCTGCTGATGCACCAGGCCTAACGCTTCGTTGTTCATCAGGATGATTTTCACATCCAGATTGTTCTCTGCGGCGGTCGCCATCTCCTGAATATTCATCATCAGGCTGCCGTCACCGGAGAAGCAGATCACTTTACGTTGCGGGTTCGCCAGCGCCGCGCCCACTGCCGCCGGCAGGCCGAAGCCCATGGTACCCAGACCACCGGAGGTCAGCCACTGACGCGGACGATTGAGCGGATACGCCTGCGCGGTCCACATCTGATGCTGGCCCACGTCGGTAGAGATAATCGCCTCATCATCAACACAGGCGGCAACGGCATTGATCAGGCCGTAATGGGTCAGCGGGTCGCCGCCCTGCGGAATAGCAGACGGGAATTCTTGCTGCAGCTGTGCCACCAGACCACGCCACGCATCGCGTGGCTGGGCGTCAATTTGCGGCAGTAGTTGTGCCAGTACTTCGCCTACATCGCCCTGAATCGCAACGTGCGGCTGCTTGATTTTACCCAGCTCGGCGCGGTCGATATCCACATGAATGATTTTCGCGTTCGGGCAGAACTGCTCGGTTTTACCAATCGCCCGGTCATCAAAACGTGCACCCAGAACAACCAGCAAATCAGACTCTTGCAGAATAAAGTTGGTGCTGCGCGCGCCGTGCATACCCAGCATCCCCAGCGACAGCGGATGTGCTTTTGGCAACATGCCCAGCGCCATTAAGGTCATGGTGGTCGGCAGATTCGCTTTCTCCGCCAGCGCGCGTACCTGTTCCGGCGCGTTGATCACCCCACCGCCCAGATACAGCACCGGACGCTGTGCGGCATTAATCATCACCGCCGCTTCCTGGACACCTTTCGCATCAAACGCCGGAGCAGGTGCTCTGCCGCCCGGTTCGGGCAACTCGCTCAGTTCGATGGTCGCAGTCTGGACATCTTTAGGAATATCTATCCACACCGGGCCAGGACGGCCGGATTGCGCAATGCGGAACGCGTCGCTCATCACCTGCGGAAGCTCAGCAATGTTGCGGACCAGGTAATTGTGCTTAGTGATGGGGATAGAGATGCCGTAAGTGTCCACTTCCTGGAACGCATCGGTGCCGATCATCGAGGCAGGCACCTGCCCGGTGATACACACCAGCGGAATGGAATCGAGACGCGCATCGGCGATGGCGGTCACCAGGTTGGTGGCGCCCGGCCCGCTACAGGCCATGCAGACAGCGGGTTTGCCTTCGGTACGCGCCATGCCCTGGGCGATAAACCCGGCACCCTGCTCGTGGCGGGCCAGTACGTGGCGGATTTGCGTGCTTTGGCTTAATGCGTCATACAGCGGGAGAACGGTCCCGCCAGGAATACCCGCTACCGTGGTAATGCCCTGACGCTCCAGTAAATGAACGATCAGTTGCGCGCCGGTAAAGCGTATCGTTTGTGTTGTGCCCGAACTTGCCATGCTCCAGTCCTTTTCTTCTGGGCCGACTTTCCGGGAGGGGTAGAACGAAAAACCCCGCCGGTTTGCGCCGGCGGGGTTTTGGAATCGTGTGTTGTTCCAGTCCCTACGGCGCATTGCCGACGACCACCACCACACGCACGACGACCACCGCAGCGTTGTGCGCGGTTTTTAGTAGGTTCATCGTCATAGTGGAAGCGTTCATTGGGGACTCGTATCTAAATAATTAACAGGATTTATACAAACACAGGAATGACGTTTGGACAACCGGTTTTTACGTCACAGAGAAAATCTGCGCAACCGATCACGTTTCACATGTTCGACAATGAAAACTGAAATGAGCCGTTGTCGTCGTTAACGCAACAGAGAACTGTCGCTCCGCTCACCGGTTTCATGATACGTTTTTACCCGCCGCCCACCGACACTTAAGCCCTCATGACTGTTACTGTTTTTTGTATTCTGCTGTTTGCCGCACTTCTTCATGCGAGCTGGAACGCGATTGTTAAAGCGGGCAGCGACAAACTTTACTCCGCCATCTGCGTTAGCGGTTCTGCGGCCTTGATTGCCCTGGTGATGCTGCCCTTCTCACCGCAGCCTTCGCTGACCAGCGCGCCGTACCTCGCCGTCTCGTGCATGTTACAGGTCATCTATACGGTGCTGGTTGCCAAGACCTATCAAGTTTCCGATATGAGTCAGACCTACCCGTTGATGCGCGGCACCGCGCCGCTGTTGGTGGCGCTAATAAGCGTCATCGCATTGGGCGATTCACTTTCAACCTTTGCATGGCTCGGCATCGCGGTCATTTGCCTCTCTATTCTCGGCATGGCCTGCAACGGACGGCACAGCTCAAAGCGCGGGATCTGGCTGGCGCTGCTGAACTCCTGTTTTATCGCCGGATACACGCTGGTGGATGGCACGGGCGTACGCCTGGCGGGCAGTGCGCTCGGCTACACTCTCTGGACCTTTTTCATGAACGGTTTTTGCCTGCTGGCCTGGGCGATGATTGCCCGCCGCCGCGAGGTTTCGCACTATCTGGTGAATAACTGGAAGAAAGGACTACCGGGCGGTGTTGGCACCATGGGCTCGTATGGTCTTGCCCTGTGGGCGATGACACAGGCGCCGCTGGCGGTGGTCGCCGCGCTGCGCGAGACCTCCATTCTCTTCGGTGCGCTGCTTGCCTTTTTATTGCTGAAGGAAAAAGTGGCCGGATTACGCATCGTTGCCGCCTGCGGCATTGCGGCCGGTGCCATCTTGCTACGCCTTTCTTGATCATCCTGGCAACAAATGTTGCCGCAATTCGTTTACGAATCCTGCCTGACCGCAATAAGCCTTTCTGACCCCGCGTCTTGTCTTGTCATATTTCCGTGGTAGATTCCTCTCGCATTTTACGGTTATGACAGCAACATATTCTTTATTTATCAATTTTTAAAACATATTCAGCGAAATGAAAAGACAGCGTAACGTCAGTTTACTTTTGATGCTGGTCCTGCTGGTGGCGGTGGGGCAGATGGCGCAAACCATTTATATTCCAGCTATTGCCGGTATGGCGCAGGATCTCAATGCCCGTGAAGGTGCGGTACAAAATGTCATGGCTGCCTATCTGCTCACCTACGGCGTATCGCAGCTTTTTTACGGCCCCTTAGCCGACCGCTTTGGCCGTCGCCCGGCGATCCTCTGCGGCCTGACGGTGTTTATGCTGGCCACGCTGGTGGCTGTAACGACCCACAGCCTGACCGTACTGATTGTCGCCAGCGCCGCTCAGGGCATGGGGACCGGCGTCGGCGGCGTAATGGCGCGAACCCTGCCGCGCGATCTTTATTCCGGTACCGAATTACGCCACGCCAACAGCTTGCTGAACATGGGCATTCTGGTAAGCCCGCTGCTCGCGCCGTTGATTGGCGGCCTGTTGACCACGCTTTGGGGCTGGCGCGCCTGTTTTGCGTTCCTGCTGATACTTTGCGCCATCGTCACATTCAGCATGGCGCGCTGGATGCCGGAAACGCGCCCAACCGGTACGGTAAAAATGAGTTTGATTGCCCGTTATAAAACCCTGTTGGTTAACGGCATGTTTAACTGCTATTTGCTGATGCTGATTGGCGGGCTGGCCGGTATCGCGGTGTTTGAGGCTTGCACAGGCGTGCTGATGGGCGCAACCCTTGGGCTGTCCAGCATGGCGGTCAGTATTCTGTTTATCCTGCCTATTCCGGCGGCCTTTTTCGGTGCCTGGTTCGCCGGACGCCAGAACGCGCGCTTCACAACGTTGATGTGGCAGGCGGTTGCCAGCTGTCTGCTGGCGGGCGTAATGATGTGGATCCCCGGCTGGTTTGGCGTGATGACGGTCTGGACGCTGCTGGTTCCCGCCGCGCTGTTCTTCTTCGGTGCGGGCATGCTCTTCCCGCTGGCGACCAGTGGCGCAATGGAGCCGTTCCCTTTTCTGGCAGGAACGGCGGGGGCGCTGGTTGGCGGTATGCAAAATATGGGTTCTGGCGCGTTAGCCTGGTTCTCGGCGCAGCTGCCCCAGAACAGCCAGCTTAGCCTCGGGATGCTGATGACGCTGGCAGGGCTTTTGATTCTGCTGAGCTGGCTGCCGCTGGCGCTGCGCCAGAAGCGCCATGACCATGAACAGGCGGCTTGCCTTCCCGACGATCCGGCTTCGCATCAGCCTTCTCACAGTCCGGTGAAATAATCGTTTTCAGCAGCGGCTCGGTCGTTGGCCGCCACGCACCCTCTTCGCCATCATAGAACTGCGTATCAGCATTGAGGGCGAAGGGGATCTGCGCCTTATTCAGCTCACAGGCCATAAACGCGGCGAATGCCAGCTGTGATTCTCCCGGCGGACTTTTAATGGTTTCACCCACCGACCAGCCGCCAACCCAGGTGGCATGACCGGTTTTTTGCTGCCAGTGCAGCGCGGTGTTAATGCGCGCTCTGATGGCCGTTTTCTCTGCCGCCGTGCCCGATGTCCAAGGATATTTCCCGTTACTTTTCAACGGTCCCCATGGGAAGATATGCCACTCCGCGAGCAGGTAATTCTGGCTACGACCCGGCAATTTCAGCGACATTAAATCCTCGGGCGCGGCCCGCAGTCGCGGCGCAACAAAGATCATGCGCTGCGGATTGATGTCGTGAATGGTTTTGATGATGTTTTCATACGCGCGGTTAAGGGCGGGCAGATCGTGATTCAGCTTGTCCGACGGCTCATAAATCAGATCAAAACCGAGCGTCGGATGTTCAGTGCCAAAGTAGTTCGCCACCGTTGACCACCACGCCACCAGCTGGGCTTCGTTTTTCGCACCCGGCTCAGCCTTAAAGGTATCCGCCTGGTAGGAAATAATCGGGATCACACCGTATTTTTCGCAGGCTTCCACCAGCTTACGCAGATGAATCAGGCGGGCTTCGGTTAACGGATCGGCCACCCGGATACGCACATGGCGAATCCCTTCCGCATAGAAATCGCGGACGATAAGCGGGTCGAACTCACGGATACCGCGCTCGGTTCGCGCCCAGTCAACATCCATGCCTACGCCCAGTTCCTGCGCGTAGCGTGTCGCTGTAAGCGGCGTATCAGCAGCAAACGCAGGCGTGCCCGCCAGAAGCAGAGCAATCGCTAACAGTGGTTTTAACACAATTGACCTTGCCAAAATCGGTGGTGATTACATGTATACCCAAGTAACTTCAATATGCAGGATGGTAGTGCTTAAACAACCTATCCCTACGATTGACTTGGGTTCACTGGCTCCTGCAACTCGAAGTATTCTGGGTATATTTAGCATGATTTGTCGCCGAATACGTAGCGCCAAAGCGTAATAAATTCTCAATCGCTCTCCACAGTGGTCAGACACTGCAAGCAGAGGGCTCTGATTTTACACGTTCAGATGCTGTAGCCACTGGATAAATGCCTCAATTTTCGGCCATTGTCTGCCTAGCAAGGTAGAAATGTAATAGTGCTGGTGACATCTCAGCGTCATGTCGCCAAAAGGCGCGATAAGCTCCCCGCTGTCGAGGCGCTTTTGCACCAGCCGTTTGCGTCCCATCGCCACGCCGATATGGTTCATTGCCGCAATCACCGCTAAATCTGAACGATCGAAGCCAATTCCCGACGATGTCGGCAGAATAACGCCAAAATGTTGCGCCCAGCTGTGCCACTCGTCAGTACCGGAGTCGTTGCTCCAGGCCTGCCTGTCGTGCAGCAAAGTACAGTGCGGCAGGTTCACCAGCGACCCCGTTAAGTCAAAGCGGCGGGCATAATCAGGGCTGCATACCGGCAGAATCTCTTCATCCATCAGGAAATGGTGGGTCAGCTGTGCCGATGGCGCATCATCAAAATAGATGGCCAGATCGATGCCAGCGCGCTGGAGATTGACGTTGTCGTTACCGGTTAACACTGTTAGCGAGATAGATGGATAGCGGCGCGTGAAGTCGCCTAACGCAGGAACCAGCCAGCACTGGGCAATGGATGGTCGGGAGTAGACCGTCAGTGTGCCGGACAGCTCCTGATTTTTGATATCAAGGATTTCCTGATTCAGCGTATCCAGCGACGATTTCAGCGCCCAGAACACCCGTTTACCTTCTTGAGTGAGCTCCACTTTGCGGTGGGAACGGACAAACAGCTGGATGCCCAGCTCGTCTTCCAGCTGATTAATACGATGGCTGACGGCACTGGGGCTCAACGACAGCTCATCCGCCGCCAGCGCAAAAGATTGATGTCTGGCCGCCACCTCAAAGGTGTAGAGCTTTGATAACTGCCAGCCATTGAGCAGACGATTTCTGCCGTCGCGAAGGGGATCCATAACCACCTCTGTCACCCTGATTCTTTTGCCCGCAGTGTTAAAAAAACACGCTGCAAAAATCAGCACAAAGATGAATAAAAGTGAATCATCTCGCTTTTTACCGTCATTATTCGACGTAAATCACCAAGTTAATGCAATTTTTCTCATGTGAAAGGCAATTTATATCGTTTGTCAGCCTGCGTCGTGTTTTTATCCAATAGAGGCAGGTTAATCACAGGGCAAGGTGAGATATGCACGCTCAAATCTGGGTAGTGAGCACGCTGCTGATAAGCATCGTGTTGATCGTTTTGACCATCGTAAAATTCAAATTCCATCCGTTTCTGGCGCTGCTGTTAGCCAGCTTCTTTGTGGGCGCGATGATGGGGATGGGGCCGCTGGAGATGGTCGATGCAATTGAAAGCGGGATCGGCGGAACATTGGGGTTCCTCGCCGCCGTTATCGGTCTCGGGACGATTCTCGGTAAAATGATGGAGGTCTCCGGCGCGGCAGAACGCATCGGTCTGCCGCTCCAGCGCTGCCGCTGGCTATCCGCCGACGTCATTATGGTGCTGGTCGGGTTGATTTGCGGGATCACGCTGTTTGTTGAAGTGGGTGTGGTACTGCTGATCCCGCTGGCATTTTCAATTGCCAAAAAAACCAATACCTCACTACTGAAACTAGCCATTCCATTGTGTACCGCCCTGATGGCCGTTCACTGCGTGGTACCACCGCATCCGGCTGCGCTGTTCGTGGCCAATAAGCTCGGCGCAGATATCGGTACGGTGATTGTTTACGGCCTGCTGGTTGGCCTGATGGCCTCGCTGATCGGCGGCCCGCTGCTCCTGAAATTCCTCGGTAACCGTCTGCCGTTTAAACCGGTGCCGGCTGAGTTTTCCGACCTCAAGGTGCGCGACGAAAACACGCTGCCGTCGCTGGGCGCAACGCTGTTTACCGTACTGCTGCCCATTGGCCTGATGCTGGTGAAAACCGTTGCCGAGTTGAACATGGCAAAAGGTGGCACGCTGTATACGTTGCTGGAGTTTATCGGTAACCCTATTACCGCCATGTTTATCGCCGTCTTTGTGGCGTATTACATTCTCGGTCTGCGTCAGCATATCGGCATGGGTGTACTGCTGACCCACACGGAAAACGGTTTTGGCTCGATTGCGAATATCCTGCTGATTATCGGGGCGGGCGGGGCGTTCAACGCCATTCTCAAGAGCAGTGGGCTGGCGGACACCCTGGCGGTGCTCCTCTCCAACATGCACATGCACCCCATTCTGCTGGCGTGGCTGGTGGCGCTGATTTTGCACGCCGCTGTCGGTTCCGCGACGGTAGCGATGATGGGGGCAACGGCGATTGTCGCACCGATGCTACCGCTCTATCCCAACGTTAGCCCGGAAATCATTGCTATTGCCATCGGTTCGGGTGCCATTGGCTGCACGATCGTCACCGATTCGCTCTTCTGGCTGGTGAAACAGTACTGCGGTGCGACCCTTCATGAGACGTTTAAATACTATACAACGGCAACATTTATCGCTTCGGTCGTTGCGCTGGCTGGCACATTCCTGCTTTCCTTTATTATCTGAATGCAAAGAGACGTACTATGGAAAACATTCAACAACTCATCGCCCGCTATCCTTTGGTGGAAGAACTGGTCGCCCTCAATGAAACGACCTGGTTTAACCCTGGCACAACCTCTCTGGCGGAAGGTTTGCCTTGGGTCGGGCTCACGCTGGCGGATGTTGAGAACGCTCATGCTCGCCTCACCCGTTTCGCGCCGTATCTGGCCAAAGCGTTCCCCGAAACGGCAGCCTCTGGCGGCATCATTGAATCTGAACTGGTCGCCATTCCGGCCATGCAAAAGCGACTGGAAAATGCATACGGGCAGACCATTAACGGCGAACTGCTGCTGAAAAAGGACAGTCATCTGCCGGTTTCGGGTTCCATCAAAGCCCGTGGCGGCATTTATGAAGTGCTGGCCCACGCGGAAAAACTGGCGCTGGAAGCGGGTCTCCTGAGCACCGACGATGACTACAGTGTGTTGCTCACACCCGCATTCAAACAGTTCTTTAGCCAGTACAGCATCGCCGTTGGCTCGACCGGCAACCTGGGGCTGTCGATTGGCATCATGAGCGCCCGCATCGGCTTTAACGTCACGGTGCATATGTCCGCTGACGCCCGCGCGTGGAAAAAAGCCAAACTGCGCAGCCACGGCGTGACGGTAGTGGAGTACGAAGAAGATTACGGCGTGGCGGTTGAACAAGGTCGTAAGGCGGCGGAGTCCGATCCGAACTGTTTCTTTATCGATGATGAAAATTCCCGCACGCTGTTTCTGGGCTATGCGGTTGCCGGGCAGCGCCTGAAGGATCAGTTTGCACAGCAAGGTCGCGTGGTGGATGCCGAGCATCCGCTGTTCGTCTATCTGCCGTGCGGCGTGGGCGGTGGGCCTGGCGGGGTAGCTTTTGGCCTGAAACTGGTATTCGGCGATAACGTGCACTGCTTCTTTGCCGAGCCAACCCACTCGCCGTGCATGCTTCTGGGAGTTTACACCGGGCTGCATGATGCAATTTCCGTCCAGGAGTTGGGGATCGATAATGTCACGGCGGCAGACGGGCTGGCGGTGGGCCGGGCATCCGGCTTTGTCGGCCGCGCCATGCAACGACTGCTGGATGGCTTCTACACCCTGGACGATCAAACGATGTACGATCTGCTCGGCATGCTGGCGCAGGAAGAAGGTATCCGCCTGGAGCCCTCGGCGCTGGCGGGTATGGCGGGGCCACTGCGTGTATGTGCAAGTGCGGAATATCAGCGTTTACAGGGCATTACCGCAGAGCAATTCGCTAAAGCTGCGCACATCGTCTGGGCAACCGGCGGCGGGATGGTGCCACAAGAAGAGATGACGCAATATCTGGCAAAAGCCCGGCAGATCTGACGATTACAGGGAACTGAGGATATGGCGCAGATGCATTAGCCCGAACAGCAGCGAAAGAGAGAGCACGGCTAGCGCAATCAGCAGCTTATCGCGGATTACGCCGGGCCTGGCGAGATCGCTGCTTTCAACATCCATCAGGGTGCGGTTACGCGTATATCGCCACAGCATACCGCCGACCAGCAACAACACCACCAGTGAGATCCAGAAGGTAACGCCCGAATGCTGCCAGTTGTGCTTCACCGCAAAGGCAAGCAGGGCAATGTAGCCAAAAAAGGTGCGCAGCCAGGCCAGTGACGTGCGTTCTGGCTGTAGCCCAGGATCGGCCACGCGACGCGCCTTACGGTCATCCGCCATACAGCACCAGCCCCATTACTACGGCGGCCACCGTCAGCAACACTGCGCTTATCACCAGCAGGCTTCGCGTATAGGGCAAGTCTTCTTTCAGGCGCATCGCTTTTTCATTGCGCAGCCAGCGCATATAGCCATAAACTGCCAGCCCCCCGGCAAACAGACAGAGCAGCAGCGCCAGCACCTGGCGAATCAGCGGTGTGGCAAACTCCGGCGCCAGTTGATCAAGTCCGACACCCGCCGCCAGAAAACCCAGCGCGGTACGGATCCATGCGAGAAACGTGCGCTCATTGGCCAGCGAGAAGCGGTAATCCGGTGCCTCTCCCGGCAGGGATATTTTCATGAAGACTCCTTAATTTCTCTAAAACGCATTTATTCGCCTCAATGATACTATTGAGCATAACAACATCGCATCGTAAAGGAGCTATGGGCAATGGTTACACATAACAAATTCAGTTCACTGGGCATGATATTAGATAGTGTCGTCACGAGGATAAAAATCATTGATAATAGGGCCTTCTAATCAGAAGGCCCTATTATCATGAC
>NZ_CBFFRL010000140.1:0-12751 GCF_965644215.1 Phytobacter sp. V69 | reverse complement strand
TCCATAAATTAACCTGCTTTTGATGTTGGATTGAACATATCAAAATCAGGCAATTACACAATTTTATGTACAGGCTCGATACTGGCGCAGTTAAGAAGGTGCTGGATAAGGCCATTGCGGTGGCAGAACGGCGCAACGGCAGGCTGATTGACAGGCCTGACCTGAAACGGGCGTTAAGATACTGGCGCAACCAGACTTCGCGTATGGGGTTGACGGACGAATACTCCCCGCATTCGCTGCGTTACGCCTGGGCGCAGGATGCTATCCGCCGGTATCTGGCGCAGGGGTTCAGCGAAAAAGAGGCGCTGGCAAGTGACATAACGGGGTAATGGCCTAATGTGATGGTGGTGCGGGTGGCAGAGCCGGGGCGTCTGTAGCGGAAGCGCCAGATTTTTTTACCGTTCGTTCTGACGAACAGGGTCAGCCCCTGACCGTCGAACAGTTCGTAATCTTTATCGGCAGGTTTTGCCTTCTGGACTTCGGAGGCGGAAAGCAGACGGGTAAGAACAGCCATGAGGTCACTCCTTAAATGTCAGTGGAACTAAAACAACCATGACAGTGAAAGAAGTGGCGGTAATATCCTGTTTCCGCTGGTATTTCAAGAGGAAACTGGAAATGGGCCTACAAAATTTTCGTCATCTGCATGTAGGCCCATTCATCGGCCCATTTGCGTCAGATTCCACGATATGCGGTGGAACTTCTGAAGACGAAAAAAAACCGTATCCCTTTGACAGTGATACGGTTTTCTTACTTCACGGGATGTATAAAAACACCCTGAGATTTGTATGTGGCGGAACGGACGGGACTCGAACCCGCGACCCCCTGCGTGACAGGCAGGTATTCTAACCGACTGAACTACCGCTCCGCGATGTTCCCGTTGGGGAACGAGGCGCATATTACGTATTGTGTTCAGGGCCGTCAACGCTTTTTCCGACGATTTGTATCGTTTGCTGCAAAAATCGCCCGGAAAGCCATTTTATCAACATAAGTTAAGGGGTTACGCGCGCCAGAGGCAGCTTCCGCCCTTCTTTTGTACCAGGTCGAGACGTGATTCATGCGCCACCAGCTCTTCATCACTGGCTAAAACAACCCGCAACTTACTTGCCTGACGAACAACGCGCTGAATACCGGCTTCACCCTGCTGCTGTTGCCCCTCACCTTCCATCGAAAACGCCATGGAGGTTTGGCCACCGGTCATCAGCAGATAAACATCCGCCAGAATCTGGGAATCGAGTAATGCCCCGTGCAGCGTACGTTTGCTGTTATCTATCTCGTAACGTGAGCAAAGCGCATCAAGGCTATTACGCTTGCCGGGGAACATCCGCCGCGCCAGCGCCAGGCTATCTGTGACTTTGCAGAACGTGTCGGTCTTCGGAATGCCGCGATTCAGTTTGCTGAATTCGTAGTCAAGGAAGCCGATATCGAACGATGCGTTATGAATGACAAGCTCGGCACCGCGCACATATTCGATAAACTCATCGGCGATGTCGCCAAACGTTGGCTTATCGAGCAAAAATTCATCGGCAATACCGTGAACGCCGAACGCTTCTGGATCAACCAGACGATCGGGCTTGAGATAGATGTGGAAGTTATTTCCCGTCAGACGACGGTTAATCACTTCGACGGCACCGATCTCGATGATTTTGTGCCCCTCATAGTGTGCGCCGATCTGGTTCATACCGGTGGTTTCGGTATCGAGGACGATCTGGCGAGTAATTGCAGTGCTCATAGCGGTCATTTATGTCAGACTTGTCGTTTTACAGTTCGATTTCAATTACAGGAAGTCTACCAGAGATGCTTAAGCAGGTAGAAATTTTCACCGATGGTTCTTGCCTGGGTAACCCAGGACCCGGTGGCTATGGCGCGATTTTACGCTTTCGCGGCCGCGAAAAAACATTCAGCGAAGGTTATCGCCTGACCACCAACAACCGCATGGAGCTGATGGCCGCCATTGTCGCGCTGGAAGCCCTTAAAGAACATTGCGAAGTGATTCTTAGCACCGACAGCCAGTATGTGCGCCAGGGGATCACCCAGTGGATCCACAACTGGAAAAAGCGCGGCTGGAAAACGGCAGAGAAAAAACCGGTGAAAAATGTCGATCTCTGGAAACGCCTGGATGCCGCCCTCGGTGAGCACAAAATTCGCTGGGAGTGGGTTAAAGGCCACGCCGGGCACCCGGAAAACGAACGCTGCGATGAACTCGCACGCGCCGCAGCATCCAACCCCACGCAGGATGATGTTGGCTATCAGGCCGATCAGGGCTGACGTGTCTGGCGGGTTGCGCCGACGGTTTGACGCATGCTGGATTTTGCCCGGTGCATTTTCATCGGATTGAGCGTCAATGGGATCGTGCGTTTACGCGCCACAATCAATTGCATGCAACCCAGTGCAGGCAGGTGGGTGTTCAACAGCTTTCCCCCCTGCTTCGTCCAGGGAATGACCCGAAAACGGCTATAATGAAGCACTTCAAAATTCAGCAGCGATAGCCAGTCCATTTGGCGCATCAGGGTAAACATACGGCTACTGATTGCCGGCGAACGACGCAACACCGGAATGGCTTTCCCCACGCCCAGCAGACTGACCGGATTAAAACCGCTGATCACCAGCCAACCATCGTCGATCAACACGCGATCCACTTCTTGCAGCAAGCGATGCGGATCCGGGCACCAGGGCAATGTATGCGCCAGCAGACACGCATCCACGGATTTCGCCGCAAAGGGAAGATGGAGCGGATCGGCGCGAACCTGAACAGGATCGCCGGTGAGTGATACATTAACCTGATGTGAAATAGCGCAACTTTCGGCATTGATTTCTGCGCTGAGATTGCCAATCTTAAGCAGATGAAATCCATACATTTTTGCAAACCACGGTTTGAGCTCCTTCTCCAGTGCTTCGCGATAATACCTACCTTTAGGCAACTCAGCCCAATGTGTCGGCGCTATGTACTTACGGGGAGTCCTTGCCGGTTTCATCACAACCTTCCGTTTCGCGTTGAGAGGTACCTATGAATCTTACCAGTATTCCCGCATTTCAGGACAACTACATCTGGGTGTTGAGTGAAGATGACGGCCGCTGCCTGATTGTCGATCCCGGCGAAGCGGCACCCATCTTAAAAGCGATTGAAGAGAATAACTGGCAACCCGAGGCGATCCTGCTGACTCATCATCATAACGATCATGTTGGCGGCGTGAAGGAACTCAGTCAGAAATATCCGAATGTTGTGGTTTACGGACCGGCAGAGACACAACATAAAGGGGCGACAAAAATCGTCGGTGAAGGTGATCAACTACAGATCCTGGGGCACGAATTTAGCGTATTTCACACCCCAGGTCACACTTTAGGACATATCTGTTACTTAAGCGCTCCTTATCTTTTTTGCGGCGATACGATGTTTTCTGGCGGCTGCGGAAAACTCGTCGAAGGCACGCCAGATCAGATGTTTGCCTCTTTTTGTAAGATTGACGCGCTTCCCGAAGATACGCTCATTTGTTGCGCACATGAGTATACTTTAGGAAATATTAAGTTTGCTCTGAGCCTTTTACCCGAAGATCCTGACCTTAACGAATATCATCGAAAAGTTAAGGAGTTACGTGCAAAAAATCAAAATACACTCCCCACAACTCTGAAAATTGAGCGTCGTATTAATGTATTTTTACGAACTCAAGATATTGATTTAATTGAATTAATAAATAAAGAAACAAAGTTGCAACAAGCTAGCGCGCGTTTTGGCTGGTTAAGGTCAAAGAAAGATAACTTCTAACAATTGCGGGTTGCCTTTTTAAAACTTCGCCGTTATGATCGCTCGTCTTTTAAGCAACTATTGACACACACATGAAGGCAAAAGCGATATTATTCGCCTCTGTCCTGCTTGTGGGGTGCCAGGCGGCTAAGCACGATGGTACCGTACAGCAGCACGCACAGAGCCTTTCTGCAGCTGGTCAAGGGGAAGCAGGGAAGTTTACAAGTCAGGCGCGGTGGATGGACGATGGGACATTTGCTGGGCAGGAACAAGACTTGTGGGCTTCCATAAGCGACGAGCTAAAGATGGGAATTCCGGAAAATACCCGGATTCGCGAACAGAAACTAAAGTATTTAAGCAATAAGAGCTATCTCCACGATGTAACTTTACGGGCAGAGCCGTATATGTACTGGATAGCAGGGCAAGTTAAAAAACGTAACATGCCCATGGAACTGGTACTACTACCCATAGTGGAGAGCGCTTTTGACCCACATGCAACGTCTGGTCGCAATGCCGCTGGCATTTGGCAGATCATTCCGAGCACAGGTCGTAATTATGGTTTAAAACAGACTCGCAGCTACGATGCGCGTCGTGACGTGGTGGCATCAACAACGGCCGCTCTCGATATGATGCAGCGTCTGAATCGCATGTTTGACGGCGACTGGTTATTAACCGTTGCCGCTTATAACAGCGGTGAAGGGCGAGTACTGAAGGCAATGAAAGTGAATAAGGCGCGGGGTAAACCCACGGACTTCTGGTCACTTTCACTGCCACAGGAAACCAAAATTTACGTGCCAAAAATGCTGGCGCTTAGTGACATACTCAAAAACAGCAAGCAGTACGGTGTAAGTCTGCCAACATCAGACGAAAGCCGTGCGCTGGCGCGTGTCAGGTTGAGCAATCCGGTAGAACTGGATCAACTGGCGGACATGGCTGGTATTTCGGTTAGCAAGCTTAAGACCTTCAACGCAGGCGTTAAAGGATCAACCTTAGGTGAAAGTGGGCCGCAATATGTCATGGTGCCACAGAAGCACGCGGATCAACTGCGTGAGTCTCTGGCCTCAGGCGAAATTGCCGCAGTTCAGCCAACGCTGGTTGCGGAAACAACAACGCTTGCCAGTCGCAGCTACAAAGTGCGCTCAGGTGATACCATTTCAGGCATTGCGTCACGTCTTGGCGTGACGACAAAAGATCTCCAGCAGTGGAATAACCTGCGCGGAGCGAACCTGAAAGTGGGCCAGAATCTGACGGTTGGAGCAGGCAGCAGTGCGTCGCGTCTTGCGAATAACAGCGATAGCATTACCTATCGCGTACGCAAAGGCGATTCGCTCTCCAGCATTGCCAAACGCCACGGCGTTAACATCCGTGACGTTATGCGCTGGAACAGCGATACCAACAATCTGCAGCCAGGCGATCAGCTAACGTTGTTTGTGAAAAACAGCGCGTCGCCAGACTCCTGACCCTGACAGCAAGAAATATGAAAAAGGCACCGTTTCCCCCGGTGCCTTTTTTATTAGGCGCTTTTCTGTGCTTCCGCCATGATGGTATCGCTGGTAAAGGAGCCATCCTCCGTCAATTCGAAGTAATGCTTCACTTCCTGCGACGCACTTTGCTGATACAGCCTGATGGCCTCACTCAGCGCCTCTGGCGTACGCATACGGGCAATCCACGAGCTGTATTCCAGTGGCAGGCGATCGGTGATGAGGTTACGGGTCGTCAGCCCCGCGTCATTGAACAGAGAGAGCCACTCGCCGCTGGAATAATTGCGTACGTGCGAAGTATCGCGCAGCGCTTCAACTGTCTGCAGCCAGATATCCCGCACCGGGTGACCCGGAGACATCACGTCCATAATAATGACGGTTCCACCAGGCTTAAGCACACGCTTCACTTCACGCAGCGCCTGCCCGACATCATGCCAGTGGTGAGCCGAATAACGGCTGATCACCACATCAAACGAACTGTCTTCAAAAGGCAGGATCTCAGCATAACCCTGACGCGTCGCCACGTTGTCCAGACCGCGCTCTTTCGCCGCCGCGGCCACCACGTCCAGCATTTGGCTGGAGAGGTCATAGGCCGTGACCTGCGCAACCTGGCCTGCCGCCACGAAACTGGCGTGCCCGGCTCCGCAGCCTAAATCCAGCACATGGGCCTCAGGAAATGCGCTAAGCCGCTCCGCCAGCCGCTGCAAATCACGATCAGAAGCGTGTACCGCACTGGTTAAATAGGCTCTGGCTTGTGCACCAAACTGTTTTTCGACGTTGTCATGATGGGAACCTGTGGTCATTGTGTTGTCCTTGATTGAGTTGAAATAAAGGGCAGCACCTCGGATCAGGCCTGCCCCACGGCAGACCTGACACAACCGTTATTGATCAGGTTTGCCGGGACTGAATTCTACTAGTAGTGGGTTATGGTCAGACGCGCGCGTAACCAGCACAGAGGCTTCATGCACGTTCAGACCACGATAGAAGACGAAATCCAGAGGACGGCCAAACGCCCGGCGACGATTGTCATCCGTAAAGCGAACCTGACGCAGCGACATCTCGCGTGAGAAGCGATAAAGCGCATTCATACGCGGCCGGCTCCAGGCATTGAAATCACCGGCCATGATAACCGGCCCACTATGTCGCAGGATTTGATCGCCGATCGGCAGCAATTGCTTGCTATACACATCGACGCCAAGGCTGAAATTCACCGCATGCACGTTCACCACCATCAGGTTACGCATGTCCGGCAGCGGATAGACCGTCACCAGTGCGGATTTGGCAAGGCGCAGGATCGGCTCGCGCTCGCGCAACGGGCAGCAATAGACCGGATGCGCAGAAGAGAGTGTCATCACACCGGATGGATGCTGAGGCAGAACGAACGCGGGAACCTGATCGGCGGCGAGATAGTTAGTGGTCGCAAACCTGACCAGTTCAGGCGTGGTTTGCGCTTCCTGTAATAAAACCAAATGCGCGTCTTTGCCGAAGTTCTGCAAAACGGAGAGCCACTCGGCGCGCTGCTGTTTGAAGATATTCCATACCAGAACCCGGATTTTGTCCTCCCTGCTCAGGGGGACGCCGGCTGGCAATGCCTTACCAATACTCGCGAAGGACCCCGGCGGCATAATGCGCTCCGCAGGCTGTCCGGCAACATATCGCATGGCATAGGTATTTTTGGGCACTTTCGGTTTTAGACCTCTTCATTTTAAACCCCAGAACCACAGAGGGGTCATTCAGTTATAGGGATTTTAGCGCAGACTTTCAACGCCAATGGACAGAAAAGCCTCAACTAAAAGTGAGTAAGCGCTCAATAACAATGGCGAACAAATGGACTATGGCGGGAAATCAGGCGGGATGATTTAATAGCAAAACGCTCATAATAAACATCAACTATTGCTACAGGCGCAACAATGAAAGCCACCTCAGAAGAAATGATCATTTTCGTCGCCGTCGTAGAAAGCGGCAGCTTTAGCCGTGCAGCGGAACGACTGGATCAGGCCAATTCGGCCGTCAGTCGGGCGATAAAAAAACTGGAGGGTAAACCTACTTAACCGTACAACCCGCCAGCTCAGTCTGACGGAAGAAGGTGAGCGCTGTTTCCGTCGAATTCAGGGCGTGTTGCAGGACATGGCCGCAGCGGAAACCGAAGTCATGGAAACCAAACTGGCACCGCGCGGCGTGTTACGCATCGACGCCGCCACGCCAGTCATGCTGCATTTTTTGATGCCGATGATCAAACCGTTTCGCGAACGCTACCCGGAAATCACCCTGTCGCTGGTTTCCAGCGAAAACTTTATCAATTTAATCGAGCGAAAAGTGGATGTGGCGATCCGCGTGGGTAAGCTGACGGATTCAAGCCTGCGCGCCCGGCCCATCTTTACCAGTTACCGTAAACTGATCGCATCGCCGGATTACCTCGCCCGCTGCGGGATACCGGAAACCGCGGAAGACCTAAAAAATCATACCTGTCTCGGCTTTACCGAACCGGTTTCCCTGAATACCTGGCCGGTCGCCGCTATTGATGGCCAACTCTATGAAATCGACTGCAGCATTTCCTCTAACAGCGGTGAGACGCTTAAGCACCTCTGCCTGAGCGGCAATGGCATTGCCAGTCTGTCTGACTTTATGATCGCAAAAGAGCTGGCGAGCGGTGAACTGGTGGAAGTCCTGGCCAGCAAGCGTTTACCGGTCGAGACGCCGTTCAGCGCGGTGTATTACAGCGACAGAGCCGTCAGTACCCGTATACGCGCGTTTATCGATTTCGTTGGCTAATATCTCGGCTAAATCCCCTCCATAACACGCTGTCACCACCCTGTTCTGCATATAGCAAATCGACTCAAGCATAGCAACTTGCATTTTGATAGTTACTGTGAGAATGTGCTTTCCAGATTAATTCTGGAGAGACCAACATGAAAAACGAACCGCTTTGCGACGCCCCTTGCCCCATCGCCAGAAGCCTGGGCCGCATAGGTGATAGCTGGAGCATGATGATTCTGCGTGATGCTTTCGCCGGCTTTACCCGTTTCGATGAGTTCCAAAAAAGTGCCAGCGTGGCACCCAATATTCTCTCTCGACGTCTGAAAGAGCTGGTTGATGACGGCTTGCTGGAAAAAGTCTGCTACAGCAGTATGCCCCCTCGCTATGAGTACCATTTGACCGAGCGTGGTCGCGATTTTCGCCCAGTGATCATCGCGCTTGCTGAATGGGGTAACCGTCATTTTGCGCCGGAAGGCCGCCAGATTCAGTTGGTTGAGAAAGAGAGTCAGCGTCTGGTGCACGCGATTATGGTGGATGCCGAAACCGGTCATCCCCTGACGCCTGAGAAATACGCCATGGTCCCCGGCCCTGCGGCATCACCGATGATTCAATACCGCCATGACTACCTGCAACGTAAGCGTGCGGGTGATAACACGCAGAAATTCGCGCCGCAATTACATCTGGATCAGCATCATGAATCTCAAGAGTAAAAAACGCGCCCTGGCCTTATCACTATCCGGTATCGCGGTGTTATGTGCTGTCGGTTATGGCTCCTGGTGGTATACAAGTGCGCGCTTTTTACAGTCGACGGACGACGCCTATATCGGTGGCGATATCAGCGCAATTTCGGCGAAAATTTCCGGTTATATCCAGGAGATCGCGGTAAAAGACAACATGCCGCTGAAGAAAGGTGAGCTGCTTGTTCGCCTTGATGCGCGGGATTATCAGGCGGCGCTGGCGAAGGCGGAAGGCGAAGTTGCCGCTCAACAAGCCGCAATGGCAGACCTTATCGCCACCCGCCAGCTACAACTGGCGACGATAGCAGGATCGGCGGCCAGCCTCGGAGCCGCGCAGGCCACCACGCAGAAAACAGCAAATGACAGCCGTCGCTATAATGCGCTACAGACTGTCGCTATTTCGGCGCAGGTACGGGAAAACGCTGAGGCAGATTACCACCGCGCCCAAGCGGAGGAAGGCAAGGCCCGGGCCGATAAAGATGTCGCCGAGCGCCAGTTACTGGTGCTGGATGCGCGGGAAAAACAAATTCGCGCGGCCCTTGCTCAGACGCAGGCTGGGTTAGATATGGCCCGGCTGAATCTCGGTTACACAGAAATCCGCGCCCCTTTTGATGGCGTCGTTGGCAACCGCCGCGCGTGGTCTGGTTCATTCGTCAGTAGCGGTACGCAGTTACTTGCACTCGTCCCCAGCCACGATTTGTGGATAGACGCCAATTTCAAAGAAAACCAACTGGCGAATATGCGCCCCGGACAAACGGCAACAGTGGTGGCAGATGTGATGCCTGGGCGCACCTTTAGCGGACATGTGATGAGTGTATCCCCGGCAACCGGGTCACGCTTTAGTTTGCTCCAGGCCGAAAACGCGACCGGCAATTTCACGAAGATTGTTCAGCGTGTCCCGGTTCGCATTGCCCTGGAGGGCGAAGCGGCAAAACTTGGGCTTCTGCGCCCTGGTTTGTCGGTCACGGTTACCGTGGATGAAAAGAGTCAACAATGAGTACCGCGATTGCACCAGTGCAAATGCAGAGCACGGCGCTGCCGATAAACCAAAAGCTCTTTGCTTTTGCCACCATGTGCCTGGGGATGTTTATCGCACTGCTGGATATTCAGATCGTCTCAGCCTCTCTGCGTGATATTGGTGGTGGCCTTTCCGCGGGTGATGATGAGACAGTCTGGGTGCAGACCAGCTATCTGATAGCCGAGATCATCATTATTCCCCTGTCGGGATGGCTTGCCCGGGTGATGTCGACCCGCTGGCTTTTCGCCGCGTCTGCGGCCGGTTTTACGCTGATGAGCCTGCTGTGTGGATGGGCGTGGAATATCCAGAGCATGATTGCTTTTCGCGCGTTGCAGGGGCTGGCTGGCGGTTCTATGATCCCGCTGGTGTTCACAACCGCATTCGCCTTTTTTCAGGGCAAGCAGCGCGTTATCGCCGCAGCGACAATCGGTGGTCTCGCCTCGCTGGCGCCGACGCTGGGTCCGACCGTTGGAGGCTGGATCACTGAAAATTTCAGCTGGCACTGGCTGTTTTTTATCAACATCCTACCGGGCATCTACATTGCGGTAACGGTGCCTTTACTGGTCAATATCGATTCGCCAAACCCTGGATTGCTGCGCGGAGCGGATTATCTCAGCATCGTGCT
Source organism: Phytobacter sp. V69 (assembly GCF_965644215.1). Lineage (NCBI taxonomy): Bacteria > Pseudomonadati > Pseudomonadota > Gammaproteobacteria > Enterobacterales > Enterobacteriaceae > Phytobacter > Phytobacter sp. V69. Next base: position 2,394 of record NZ_CBFFRL010000140.1, on the reverse strand, counting down.
TTTAGCCGTCTCGCTTGGCTGTCTGGAATATACCCTGGAGGAAGGACCGCGCTGGGGTTGGTTTGATGACAGTACGCTCGCCACAACGGGCTGGCTGGCGCTACTGTGCGGCGTGATGTTTGTCAAACGGACGCTGCGTCATTCCCAGCCAGTTATGGACCTGCGGGCACTTTCCGATCGCACGTTCACGCTGGGCTGTTACTTTTCATTTATGGCCGGGGTCGGGATCTTCTCAACCATCTATCTAACGCCACTATTTCTGGGTATGGTCCGCGGTTTTAGCGCGCTGGATATCGGCCTTGCCATCTTCTCTACCGGCCTGTTTCAGGTGCTTTCCATCCCCTTTTACTCCTGGCTTGCTAACAAAGTAGATTTGCGCTGGCTACTCATGGCCGGGCTGCTGGGGTTTGCCTTCTCGATGTACAGTTTTATTCCGCTTACGCATGACTGGGGAGCGAAAGAACTGCTGTTGCCTCAGGCCTTTCGCGGGTTAGCGCAGCAATTTGCCGTCGCCCCAACGGTGACGCTCACGCTAGGTAGCCTGCCTCCTGCCCGTCTAAAGCTGGCCTCTGGGTTATTCAATCTGATGCGTAATCTGGGTGGTGCAATCGGCATCGCACTGTGCGGTACCGTCATCAACGATCGCACCAATCTGCATTACAGCCGCCTCGCTGATCATCTCAACGGGGCAAACCTCAACCTGGGTGATTTTGTACAGACGCGTGCTGCAGCGTTAATGAATCAGGGGATGGATGCCGGTTCGGCTCAGACGGTCGCCCTGAAAAATCTGGCCTCATTAGCACTACGAGAAGCACGGACGCAGGGATTCGCCGACGCGTTCTATTTGATCATGATCGGATTCTTAATTGCCGCTGCGCTGGTTCCTTTTATGAAGAAACCACAGGCATAGCATGACACCATCTGGAGAGTTCTATGAGCAGTATACAAAGACGCATTGTCGTGACAGGGATGGGCATAGTCAGCCCGCTGGGCTGCGGCGTCCAACATGTCTGGCAATCGCTGCTGGCAGGAAAATCGGGGATTCGATCACTTCCTGAATCGATTGTCGAAGATATTGCCTGTAAAGTAGCAGGTCGAGTTCCAGAGATTGAAGACGATCCACAGCACGGTTTTGATCCGCTGTCCGTCATTCCGGCAAAAGATCGCAAGAAAATGGATCGCTTTATCGAATTTGCGCTGGTTGCGGCGCAGGAAGCGCTTCATCAGGCAAACTGGTTTCCACATGAACAAGCGTCAAAAGATCGTACCGCGACCATCATTGCAACAGGCATTGGCGGCTTCAACCAGATTGCTGATGCCGTTCAGACAACCGAGCACCGTGGCCCACGTAAATTATCCCCCTTTACGATCCCTTCTTTCCTGGCAAATCTCGCGGCAGGGCATGTTTCTATTGCGCATGGTTTTCGTGGCCCTATCGGCGCCCCAGTCACCGCCTGTGCCGCCGGTGCGCAGGCTATCGGTGATGCGGCGAGGTTAATCCGGGCCGCTGAAGCAGATATTGCGCTTTGCGGAGGCAGTGAAGCCGCAATCCATCGTGTGAGTCTGGCCGGTTTTGCCGCAGCGAAAGCCCTTTCAGGCGGGTTTAGTGATAATCCAGCCGAAGCGTCACGCCCTTTTGATCAGGACAGAGATGGTTTCGTGATGGGAGAAGGTGCCGGACTTCTGGTGATCGAATCGCTCGAACATGCGCTGGCGCGTGGAGCAACGCCGTTGGCAGAACTGGTGGGTTATGGCACCAGTGCAGATGCGTATCACCTTACGGCCGGGCCGGAAGATGGCAATGGCGCACGACGAGCAATGGAAGCGGCATTACAACAGGCGGGGATTTCTCCGCAGCAAGTACAGCATATCAATGCACATGCAACATCGACTCAGGTTGGGGATAAAGGCGAACTGGCGGCTATTCGTGGGCTGTTTGGTGAGCATCCGGTTGCTATCACCTCAACAAAATCAGCCACCGGACATTTGTTGGGTGCGGCAGGTGGTATTGAAGCGATCTTCACCATTCAGGCGCTGCGTGAACAAATCGCGCCACCCACGCTAAATCTGCACAACCCAGATATAGCAGCTACGGGAATGCGCCTTGTGCCGTTAACTGCACAGCCTCTAGCGATGGAATACGCGCTATCAAATGGGTTTGGTTTTGGTGGTGTGAATGCCAGTCTGCTGCTTAAGCGGTGGGAAAACGGCGAGGAATAATGAAGCAAAGGGCCCTGTGCCTTTTGTTTTTTCGATTCTGATGATGAATATCAGGCAAAAAAAAACCGCACCTCATTTGAGATGCGGCTCTTAATAAGTGGCGGAACGGACGGGACTCGAACCCGCGACCCCCTGCGTGACAGGCAGGTATTCTAACCGACTGAACTACCGCTC
>NZ_CBFFRL010000139.1:0-12929 GCF_965644215.1 Phytobacter sp. V69 | reverse complement strand
TTATCGGTAGTTAACCCTTCCTCCTACACTCTCCACAATCATGTCCGAGCGTTGCACTTATTATCTGAATTCGCGCTTTAATGATTTTTGAGGAAAAAAAAGATAGCATGTGGACAGGTGAACTTTATATATTTGCTGGAAATAAACAGCGTGTTAGCACTGGTGTAATTTAGCCACGCGATAATAAGGCAAATAGTTAATAACCGCAGCATTCACGTACCCACACTACAGGCAAGTGGCCTAATTAAAAAACGAATCTACCAATAACTGAGCGCTCAGGTTATGCAGGTGGTGGGTATAGTTTATTTTGTAAATCATGAGTATAGCCATGAACCATTATGATGATTTGCAGAGGTTTAAGGATAAGACCCGCAACCAGAAGTATGAATTCAAGGATCTGTCGGCGCAGAACCTCGCACCTGACCACGGAAGTTGGGCGATCGTGAATCAGCTGTCTCCTGCATCGGAGGAGACCAAACTGGCGATGGGCGGCCACGTCTCGTTGCCACAGCCTCAGGCTGTCTCGCCAGATATTTTCGCGCGCGATGAAAGCCACGTGAGCTATGAAAGCAGCATCAACGTCGGGACTCGCGCCGAAAACGTTCTTCCCCCTGTCAGCGCCGAATTACCTTTACCTGCGGCGGCTACGCCATCTATTTTCTGTGATGTTGCCGGACAACTTGCCGCGCAATCGGCGACACCTGTTGTTCCTCCAGCCCGAAAAGCCAGCGTTCCGGTATCACCAAAGGCCACCACCTCAGCCTCACCTGCCTCATCTGCGGCAGTGCCTGCTGATTACTCCCGGCTGTTTGCACCGAAAGCGGCAGAAGCAAAACCCACAGTGGAAAAAAACCAACCCTTACAATCTTTGCTAGAAAGGATCGCTTCATGCCGTTGATTTGTGTTTGTTCGCCGAAGGGTGGTGTTGGGAAAACGACGCTGACGGCTAACCTGGCTTACGCCCTCGCGCGGTCGGGTAGTAAGGTGCTGGCGCTGGATTTCGATGTGCAAAACGCACTGCGCCTGCATTTTGGCGTTCCCCTGTCTGACGAACGAGGTTACGTCGCCAAAGCGGCAGAGTCCTCAGACTGGAGCCAGTTTGTCCTGACCGCAGGCGGCAACATTTTTGTGCTGCCTTATGGTGAAGCCAGTGAAGAACAGCGCCAAATCTTTGAAGAACGTCTGACGCATGATGAACACTTTCTGATTCGCGGCCTGAACACACTGCTGAATTATCCGGGCCTGATTATCGTTGCCGATTTTCCTCCAGGCCCGTCTGCAGCATTAAAAGCGATGTCGCGCCTGGCAGACCTGCATCTGGTCACGTTGCAGGCGGATACGGCCTCCCTTTCCCTGCTGCCGCACGTTGAAAACCATCGCCTGACCGGGGATGTCCTCAACAGAAAAGCGGGCCATTTCTTTGTGCTCAACCAGAGTGACAACCGTCGTCAGGTCAGCCGCGATGTCACGGCGTTTATGGAACAAAAATTAGGTAATCAACTTTTAGGCGTGATCCATCGTGATGAAAGCGTCATAGAAGCGAATGCCTCGCAGCAATCGGTTTTCGACTTTAGTCCTGCATCCGCCGCTGCGTTCGATATTGAACTCATTGCAAAAAGAGTCGCCGGCATCTTAGGCGTCAAAATCGGAGACGGCACGGTTCACAGTAAACCGAAAATGTCTGGCTTCTAATTCGCGCAGGGCAACCTATGAAAAAGTTCCTATATGTTTTGCTGGCACTGGCAATGCTACCCGTTGCCCTGCTGGTCATCATCACGCCGATGGATAGCCAGAAGCAGTATATTTTTGGTCTGCTGAGCATTGGCGTGCTGTTTTTGATGGGATTCAGCAAAAAGCATAACGTGTCGGTGATCATGGTAGTGATGTCGATTTTGTTATCGACGCGCTATATGTATTTCCGCCTGACGCAAACCCTGCATTTTAATTCCGAAATTGAAACCATCCTCGGTATGGGGCTGTTTCTGGCGGAGGTTTACGTCTGGGTCATGCTGCTGCTGGGCTACCTGCAGACGGTATGGCCGTTAAAACGCGAGATTGTTCCGCTACCGGATGATATGAGCCTGTGGCCGACGGTAGATGTCTATATTCCGACCTATAACGAACCGCTGGATGTGGTCCGTGATACGGTGCTGGCAGCGCAATGTATTGATTATCCTCGCGATAAAATGAACATTTACCTGCTGGATGACGGGAAACGCCGCGAGTTTGCCGTTTTTGCCGCTGACGTTGGCGTCGGCTACATCACCCGTAGCGACAACAACCACGCTAAAGCCGGTAACCTGAACCATGCTATGAAGTTGACGCATGGCGAGCTGATTACGGTTTTCGACTGCGACCACGTTGCCACGCGCATCTTCCTGCAGGCGACCGTTGGTGGCTTCCTGAAAGACCCGAAACTGGCGCTGGTGCAGACTCCGCACTACTTCTACTCGCCGGACCCGTTCGAACGTAACCTCTCCGTCGGACGTAACATCCCTAACGAAGGATCGCTGTTCTACGGGCCGATTCAGCAGGGCAATGACAACTGGAACGCCACCTTCTTCTGCGGCTCCTGTGCGGTGATTCGCCGCAGCGCGCTGGAAGAGATTGGTGGTTTTGCCGTTGAGACCGTAACCGAAGATGCCCACACCGCGCTCAAATTGCAGCGTCGTGGCTGGGGTTCCGCATTCCTGGATATCCCGCTGGCGGCGGGCCTGGCGACTGAACGTCTGGTTCTGCACGTTATCCAGCGTACCCGTTGGGCGCGCGGCATGACGCAGATTTTCCGTCTGGATAACCCGCTGTTAGGCCGTGGCCTGACCATCCAGCAGCGCCTGTGTTATATCAGCGCCATGCTTTACTACCAGTTTGCGCTGCCGCGTATTGCGTTTTTGACCGCGCCGCTGGCCTATCTGCTGTTTAACCTGAACATCATTCACTCCTCGGCGAGCCTGATTTTCGCCTATGCGCTCCCGCATCTGTTCCTCGCGATTTACGTTAACTCGCGCATGAACGGACGGCACCGCTACAGCTTCTGGGGGGAGATTTACGACCTGGTGCTGGCCTTCCACATTGTGTTGCCTACCGCCGTGACGATGATTTTCCCGAAACGCGGCAAGTTCAACGTGACCGATAAAGGCGCACTGCTGAACGTGGGCTACTTTGACTTCGGCGTGGTGCGTCCGCATTTGATTATCGCCCTGCTGCTGGGGGCCGGGGTGATTGCCGGTATTGTTCGCGCCTGTGCCCATGACTACTTTGGCGTTGATCCGCGCGTTATCGCCCTGAACGTCGGCTGGGGGTTGTACAGCCTGTTCTTCCTGCTGGCGGCGATTGCCGTTGCGCGCGAAACCCGTCAGACGCGTAAAACGATTCGTATTGATGCCGAAATCCCGGTACTGCTCCATCATGCCAGCGGCATGGTGTCGCGCAGCCATACCGCGGACCTGTCGATGGGCGGCTGCCGCATTGTGGCGCCGGACGATCGCCATCTGGATGACGAGATCGAAGAGATTGAGCTGCTGCTGCAATCCGGTGCGATCCTCATTCCGGTGAAAACCATCGCCACGGATGAAGAATTTATCCGTCTGATGTTCGACGATATTCCGCTGGCCCGCCGCCGCGAACTGGTGCGCGTGGTGCTCTCCCGTGCGGATGCGTGGATTAACCCGCCGAAACCACAGGACAACCCGTTCCGTTCGCTGGGTACCATTATGCGTTGTGTGTTTGACCTCTTCTGGCTGACCTGGAAAGACCGTCGCGAAAACCGCCGTTTGCGTGCCGAGCAGGCCGCCCAGGCTGCTTCTCAGGAGGAGGGCAACGCATGAAACGTCTGACAACGCTGGCTGTGCTGGTCGGTTCGCTCTTTATGCTGCCGCTGCACGCCGAAGATACTTCTATTGAGTCACTGCTGAAACTCAACGACCCGGCGGAAGCGGCACCTGTGCCACCGCCTGGCGCGCCGATATTTATTCCGTCGGTGGTGAACAGCGTCAGCATCGCGCAGATGGGCTTTCCGGAAGGGATTGCCCTGACGGGCGGCCAGTTCCAGGGCGGTACCTCCTTTACTCTGCCGGTGGACCAGGTGATTACCACGGCACGGCTTGAGCTGAACCTGAAAATGTCACCGGCAATGGCGGCGCGTAATGCCACCATGCAGCTGATGCTGAACGGCCAGCCGCTGGGCACGGTGCCGTTGACCGTAACCGACAGCGATACCGCGCGCTACCAGCTGGATATTCCATCGGCGCTGATGGTTTCCAGCAACAGCCTGAGCTTTAAGGTCAACGATAGCGACGCCATGCAGTGCCAGCGCGACCTGACCGATAAATATCGCGTCACCATCATGCCGGATTCCCATTTTGAGCTGGAAGGGCAGCAGCTGGATATTGGTGCCGATTTAAGCCACTTCCCGCGTCCGTTCTTTGACAGCATGCAGATGACTCCGGCGGCGATCGCCATGGCCTTCCCGGCGAAGCTCAGCCCCGACACCTTAAGCGCCAGTGCGCTGATATCCTCGTGGATGGGGATTCAGGCGGACTATCGCGGTGTGTCCTTTGCGGCCTATCACGACCGGTTGCCGGAAAAGAACGGCATCCTGATTGGTCACCCAGGCGAGCAAATTGGTGGCCTGACGCTACCGGATACCGCGCAGTCGCTGCTGAAAGTGGTCGATAACCCGGCAAATCCGGTCTACAAGCTGCTGCTGGTGGTAGGCAAAGATGACGCCAGCCTGCGCGCGGCAGCGTGGCGTTTGACCCGTGGCAACTTCGCCATTCAGACGCCGTCGGTGGATGTGACGGCCCAAACGATCCCGGTAAGCAAGCCCTACGATGCGCCGCGTTGGATCCCCACCGATCGTCCGGTAAAACTGTCTGAGCTGATCCGTAAGGATCAAAGCCTGACCACCACGGGGCTGTGGCACGATGCGCTGCGCGTGGCGTTCCGTGCGGCACCGGATCTGTTCCTGTGGGATGGTGAAACAATCCCGCTGCAAATTGGCTACCGTTTCTCGTCAGAAAACTGGATTGATGAAGACCGCTCGTGGCTCAGTATGACCATGAACAACACCTTCCTGCATAACCTGCCGGTGAACAAGCAGGGGGCGCTGGAAACCTTGTGGCATAAGCTTGGCGGCGATGCGCGTCAGGAGACGTTTGATATGCCGCTGGAGCCGTACATGATTTACGGTGACAACCAGCTCTCGCTGTACTTCAACATTCAGCCGAAGGCGAGTGCCCCGTGCAGCGTGCTGCTGAATAACAACATCAAGAGCCGTATCGAAGACGATTCGTGGATCGATCTCAGCCATACGCGTCACTTCGCGCTGCTGCCGAACCTGTCGTATTTCGTGGGTGCCTCCTTCCCGTTCACTCGCCGTGCCGACTACTCGGAAACGGTGCTGATGCTGCCAGAAAAACCGACCGAAACGCAGATTGCCACGCTGCTGGATATGGCAGCGCGTTCCGGCAACGCAACCGGCACCGCGCTGGGCCATAACCGGGTGCTTCTGGGCGTACCGACTACCGGGGCGGGTAGCGAGCTGCTGAATAACCGCGACGTTCTGGCGGTCACGGGGCTGGATCAGCACAACTTTAACCGCGCCATTTTGCAGACCTCACCGTTCGTGATGCACGACAGCACGCTGGGCGTGCGTGAGCCGACCACCTGGCAGCGTATTAAACGCTGGATTGCGGGGGACTGGGCGTCAGACGGGCTGGAAGCTGACCGCTACTTCTCCTCTAACGAAGCCTGGCGTGGGTTTGTCAGCTTCCGTTCGCCGTGGAATGACGATCGTCTGGTAGTGCTGGCGATTGCCAGCAACGACGACCAGCTTTCACGCCTGCACGGTAACCTCGCCTCCGCGAAGATTAACGCCGGGATTCGCGGCGACGCGGCGGTGATTACCAATGAGAACGGCGTGCGCAGCTTCCGCGTGGGTGAACAGTTCCCAAGTGGCGAGATGCCGGCGCAGATGATGGTGATTTGGTATGCGAACCAGCATTCGGCGCTGCTGGCGATTTTAGGGCTGGTGTTTGGTTGCATCGCAGGTCCGGCGCTCTTTGTCTGGCTGAGAAACCGTGCGAAACGACGTCTGGATTTGGACAACAGCAAATAAGAGGGTGACAAGAATGACGATAAAAACCGCCCGCCGTTTGACGACGCTGTGCCTGTCCGGCGTCCTCACCTTCGGTATACCTGGTCTGGCACTGGCCGCCGCGAATGATGCTGCGGTCAAAGCCCTGTTTGACCAGGCGAATTACTGGCATGAAAAATCCCATGACGACCTGGCGATGGAGTCGCTGCGCAAAGTGTTGATGGTGGATGCCAATAACATCCAGGCGATGTACCTGATGGCGCTGTGGGCGCAGCAAAATGGCGACCTGCAAACCTCCTCCCAGTGGCGTACGCGTCTGGCGCAGGTGTCCCCTAACGATCCGGGGCTGCAGGCGCTGGATAACGCCAAACAGCTGACGCAGGTTCCGCAGGGGCAATTGAGCCTGGCCCGCCAGCAGGCGCGCAGCGGCAACGTGCCGGCGGCGCTGGCAACCTGGCGCAGCATGTTCAGTGGCGATACGCCGCCGCCAAGCCTGGCGCCGGAGTACTACCAGACGATGGCGGGCGATAAAGCCCTCTATCCGCAGGCCGTTTCGCAGTTAAAAAGCTTCGTGATGCAAAACCCGCAGGATACCTCCGCGCGCATCGCGCTCGGCAAGATCCTGACCTGGCGTGAAGAGACGCGTCGCGACGGGATTTTGCTGCTCGAACCGATGGCCAGTGGCAGCAAAGATGCCGACGACGGTCTTCGTCAGGCGCTGTTGTGGCTGGGGCCGCAGGCGGGCGATGAACGTTTCTACGATACCTGGCTGCAGCGTCATCCGCAGGATACCGACGTTCAAAACTATTACCGTAAAAACGTCGGCGGCGCGGCGAAAGGCGCGGGCTTTACCGCCCTGAATAGCGGCGATACCGCTGCGGCTAAAAACAAATTTGCCCAGGTGTTGCAAACCAACCCCAATGACGCTGACGCGCTGGCCGGGATGGGTTATATCGCCCAGCGTAGCGGCGATTACAAAGCGGCGGCGCAGTATCTGAACCGGGCGGCAAGCCAGGGCGGTGATGCTTCTGAGGAACGTAAAAACCAGGCCGCAGACGCGTCGTTTTACGGCCAGCTCGCGCAGGCTCAGCAGGCGCTGAAAGAGGGCAATATCAGCCAAGCGCTGGCGCTGTCATCGCCGCTGGCACAAGAAAGCGGTGAGCGCGGCACGGCGGGGAAACTGTTCCGTGCTGATGTACTGCGCCAGAACAAAGATTATTCACAGGCTGAGCAGACCCTGCGTAATCTGCTGAACGACCAGCCGCAGAACGCTCCGGCGCGGGAAAATCTCTATTACGTCCTGCGCGATCAGAATAAAACGGACGAAGCGCAGGTTATTCTGCGTACATTGCCCGCCAGCCTGCAGGAAAAACTGCAGCCGCGCGTGGTGGCCGGTGCGCCGGGCGATCCGATTCGCCGTCAGGCCCAACAGCTGGTCTCGGCAGGTAACACCGATCAGGCGATTTCAGTATTGCGTCAGGGCGTGGCCCGCGTGCCGGATGACCCGTGGCTGCGTCTCGATCTTGCCCGTCTGCTGCAAAAATCCGGGCAGGAAGGGGAAGCCGCGACGGTAATGATCCCTGCCGGACGCGACGGTGCCAACAACAACTCGCTGTACGCCGCCGCGCTGTATGCCAGCGAAAGCGGTGCCTGGCAGCAGGCCAACTCGCTGCTGGCGCGTATTCCGCGCTCCGGGCAGAACAGCCAGATTCGTGACCTGTCGGAGCGGGTGAATTACAACCTGCAAATGGCCACGGCGGAGCGCTACCTTGCCCAGGGCAATATGACAGCCGCTTCCAACACGCTGAAAGCGCTGGCCAGCCAGCCACCAAAAAGCCCGGTCGACGCCGGGAAACTGGCGCGAATGCTCGCTCGTACGGGTGACCTGACCACCGCTGTGTCGCTGGTGCGTGACAATATGAAAGAGGGTGTGCAGGGCAACGCCGGGGATTACGCCGATCAGATTACGGTACTGAACCAGGCGGGGCTGAACCAGGAAGCACAGACCTTTATGTCTAACCCGGAGCTGCAATCGCGCAGTACGCCTGCCCAGCTTGCCGGGGTGCGCAATGGCTATGTGATCAACGAAGCCGACAAATTGCGTGAGCAGGGTAACTATGCCGCCGCCTACGACAAGCTGATCCGTGCGCTGCAAAGCGACCCGCAGAACACCGATTTGATGTTCGCCATGGGCCGTCTGTACCAGACCGGCAAAATGAACAAAGAAGCGGGCGTGCTGTACGACTACCTGATGACCCGCGATACCGACGATCAGGCGGCGCGCGTGGGCGCTATCGACGTTGCGCTGGCCGAGAACAATGTACAGAAGGCCACTACCCTTGCCAGTGGCTTGCGTAGCGACAGCTCGCCTGAGCGCATGCTGTTGCTGGCGCGCCTGGAAGAGGCGAAAGGTAACCATCAGCAGGCGATGACTTATTTACGCAGCGCGCGTGGCAAGCTGGTGGGACTGGAGTCGTCTAACAGTGCCGCAACGCCGACGATTGGCGGCGTGCTGCTGGCGGATAACCCGTTTACCACCACCAGCAAAACCTCGCCGCAAACCAGTTCACCGCAGGCGCTGTACGGCACGATGCTGCCGTGGCAGGTGGCGCAAGTGGCCCGCGATCCGGGCACCGCTCTGCCGGGGACATCCCGAACCGATTTACCTGCGGAGACCGCACAGAGCCGCACGCTGCGTCAGGTTGATGACATGATGCAGGATATCGATGAGAAGAAAGGGATGTGGCTGCAGGGTGAGGTGGATATTCGTGGCCGTGATGGTGAATCGGGCACCAGTAAACTGACCGAAGCCAAAACGCCGCTGACCTGGTCCAGCTCACCGTTCGGAGAGTCGCGCTTTGAGTTTACCGCAACGCCAATCAGCTTGAGTTCTGGTACGGCCTCGGGCGATGCGTGGCGCCGTTACGGCTCGAACCCGCTGGCGAATGCGGTGAGCAATATTAGCCAGTCGGTTACCAACGCTAATACCACTACCTATACCAGCGCGACCGACAAGTTTGAGGACTTGTCCGCATATGCGGATGCCAGCAAGCTGTCACCATTTACGGATTCCGGTCTGGCGCGTCTGAACACGCTGCTGGGTTCGGATCTGACCCGTCTGAAAGCGTTAAGCACCTCCAGCTATAAAGCGAATTACAGCGATCCGATTAACTCATCAACGGATTCGCAAAATGGTAACGGCGTTGAGCTTAATATGGCGCTCAGCGGTGACAGCTACCGCGTTGATATCGGCAGTACCCCATTGGGGCAGGATATGAGTACGCTGGTGGGCGGCGTGAAATGGTCGCCGAAGCTCTCTAACTACCTGACGTTAATTCTGACCGGTGAACGCCGCGCGGTAACCGATAGCCTGCTCTCCTATGTTGGCCTGAAAGATAAGTATTCGGGCGATAGCTGGGGTCAGGTGACCAAAAACGGCGGTAGCGCGCAGTTGAGCTATGACGACGGCGATGCCGGCTTCTTCGTGGGCGGCGGCGGTTACAGCTATATTGGTAACAATGTGGCGAGCAACACCAGCGTCAACGCCAACGCCGGGGTGTACCTGCGTCCGTGGCATGACGATTTCCGTCAACTGCAAACAGGTTTAAGCGTTAGCTGGATGAATTTCTCGAAAAACCTCAGCTACTTCACCTACGGCCAGGGCGGCTACTTTAGCCCGCAGAACTACGTCAGCGTGTCGTTACCTGTCGATTTCTCACAAAAAATCGATAACTGGAAGCTGAGTCTGGGCGGGTCGGTGGGCTATCAATCCTATACCCAGGACAAGAGCGATTATTTCCCGAACGATCCCGAAGCGCAGAGAATGTTGCAACAGCTGGCTGATATGGGCTTTACCAAAGAAGCGCAGTACGGCAGCCGTTCGCAAAACGGGATTGGTTACACCTTCCGGGCAGGAATTGATTACAACCTGAATAAGAACATGTCCGTCGGCGGCAAGGTCGGTTACGACACCTTTGGCGACTACAACGAAAGTACTGCCGGGATCTGGTTCCGCTATATGTTGGGAGACAAATAATGACGTCGAGTTCGGCTAATCCTTTACTGCTGTCTTATTTTCAACGGCAGCAAACGCCAACCGGTTGGTTTGACCTACTGTCGGTGATGGTTGATGGCATGGTGAGAAACGTAGGGGAAGCGGAAAGCCAACCTTTCTTGCGCCAGATGGGCGAGTCGCTGGCGGAGCGTTTTGCGCTGCCCCCATCGGAGACCATCGGTGAGCTGGAAGCCAACATCAACGCGCGGCTTGCGGAGTTTAACTGGGGCTATATCGATATCGACGCCAGCGAAGAAGGGCTGTCGTTCCGCCATCAGGGGTTGCCGGTTTCCCGTGATGAGAACAGCCAGACGCGTTGGTGTTACGCATTTTGCGCCATACTGGAAGGTCTTTACTCCCGTTGGCTGCAGGGGCAGGGCGGTAAATCGCATATCGCCTTTAACCGTGAGCGGCTGTACTCCGTATCGGACGTTGTGTTCCGCTACGCTAACCCACAATGAGTCTGAGTATGTTTAAACGCGTTTTCGCCGCGATGGTGGTGATGGTGACTGTGCTCTTTTCCTCGTTTTCGCAGGCGGGACAGGCCTGGGAAGCTTACAAAGCGCGCTTTCTGATGACGGATGGCCGTATCGTTGATACCGGCAATAAAAACGTCTCTCACTCGGAAGGCCAGGGCTACGCCATGCTGATGGCGGTGGGCAGCAACGATAAAGCGGCGTTTGACCGCATCTGGGGCTGGACGAATAAAACGCTCAAGAACAAAGACAATGGTCTGTTCTACTGGCGTTTTAATCCTGTTGAGCCGGATCCGATCACGGACAAAAACGACGCGACGGATGGCGATGCGTTGATCGCCTGGGCATTGTTAAAAGCAAACCAGCGCTGGAACGATAACAGCTATGGGGCCGCGTCGGATGCGATTACCCAGGCGCTGATTAAACATACGGTAATCAATTTTGCTGGCTACCGGGTGATGCTGCCGGGCGCTAAGGGGTTCAATCTCAACAGCTATGTGAACCTGAATCCGTCCTATTTTATCTTCCCGGCATGGCAAGATTTTGCCAGCCGCAGTCATCTGGTGGTGTGGAACGATCTGATTCGTGATGGCAATACGCTGCTAAGCAAAATGGGCTGGGGTCAGTCGCATTTGCCGACCGACTGGGTATCACTGTCGGCTGACGGTAAGTTGAATCCAGCCAAAGAGTGGCCACCGCGTATGAGTTTTGACGCGATCCGTATTCCGCTGTATGTGATTTGGTGGAACCCGCAAAGCTCGCTGCTGACGCCATGGCGGAGCTGGTGGCAGGGTTACGATCGTAGCCGCACGCCAGCCTGGGTGAATGTCACGACCAATGACACCGCACCGTACAATATGAACGAAGGGCTGCTGGCGGTACGCGATTTGACGATGGGCCAGTCCCTCGGCGAGCCGCAGATCAACGCGCAGGATGATTATTATTCTGCCAGTCTGAAGATGTTGGTCTGGCTGGCACAGCAGCGGTAATCCTTCGTTTTTCCTCGCCTTTCCTCTCACTCCGACACGGTTTACTCCCTCTCCCTGAGGGAGAGGGCTGGGGTGAGGGGGGATGCTCGCGCAGTACAAAATCGAGCAATAAAGTCTGTTCCCCCGGATGCGGCGTAACGCCTTATCCGGGCTACGCTTCCTCGAGAGTGAAGGTGAAAGCTGGCACGGTTTACTCCCTCTCCCTGAGGGAGAGGGTTGGGATGAGGGGGGATGCTCGCGCAGCACGAAATCGAGCAATAAAGGCTGTTCCCCCGGATGCGGCGTAACGCCTTATCCGGGCTACTCTTCCTTGAGAGTGAAGGTGAAAGCCGCCACCTCACCCTGAGGGCGAAGTGGCAAATCACTTACTGCGGATACGGCACCCAGTCGCCGCCGTTCAGGCGAACATACGGCTTGTTCTGGTACTGAATCACGATGGCGTTCGCATTCTCTGAAACCGGTGCTGTCTGCGGCAGGCCGCTGGTCAGCTTATCCCAGTTTACGTTGTCTTCGGTGAAGATCTTGCCATCCAGCACGCGCGTTACCAGCTCCGATACGGCCAGGAAGCTGCTTGGCTGAGTGATCTCAATTGCTGCGCCCTGATGGGGGGCTTTCATGCCAAAGAACTTGATGGCTGTCGGCACGTGGGTAATGGACGGACTTGGGATATCACGCAGACCGGAAACCTGCATTTTATCGCCCTGTAGCGCTGCGCCATGTTCTGGCACCATCACCACCATCACTTTGCGCCCGGATTTCTCCAGTTGCGTGAAGAAGGCATCCAGCTCATCAAACAGTTTTTGCGCGCGAATTTTGTAATCCGCCGTCTGGCGCACACCCGGGAAGTGGTTACCGTCGTGCAGCGGCAGCAGGTTATAGAATGTCGCGGTACGCTGGCCATTGTTCGTCGCCTCGTTCTCCATCCAGCGGTTCAGTACGGCGGTATCGTCATAGACGGGTGAACCATCGAACGACTGCAGCACCGTCGGCAGGCCAGCCTGATTCATCAACGGCACTTGAACGCCGCCGTTTTCGCGGATCTCTTTGAGGAAATCGCCGAACACGTCGTTGTGGTCCATCATCAGCTGTTGGGTGAAGCCCAGCCTGGCGAGGTTATCAAACAGGTAGCATTGGGCACCGGCTGTCTGATAAAGGTTTTTATGCGATGTCTGACCGCAGCTCGCGCGCAGCAGGCGAATTGCCGCCGGGCCGCTGTAGGCTGTGGCAGAGTTAAACTGCTTAGATAGTGTCGTCACAAGATTTTAGCCCAGAGAGCGATGCATCTGATCTGGACGGCAGCGAGAAATGAGGCC
>NZ_CBFFRL010000138.1:0-13019 GCF_965644215.1 Phytobacter sp. V69 | reverse complement strand
AGTCATGATAATAGGGCCTTCTGATTAGAAGGCCCTATTATCAATGATTTTTATCCTCGTGACGACACTATCTAACGTGTTGTATTGCATGCTTCCACTCCTGCTTATACTCGTCATATTCCGATTGGATTAAAAACGTTACCGTTAAGCATAGCAGGAGCGGTAGAGGGGGTTATGCGAGCCAGCGCCGGATGTGGGATTCAATGCCTGCGGCATCCAGGCCCAGTTCGGCGCGCGCTTCGTCTTGTGTTCCCTGTGGAATGAAGAAGTCCGGTAAGCCGAGATTGAGGACCGGCACTGGTTTACGCTGGGACATCAACACCTCGTTTACGCCACTGCCTGCGCCCCCGATAATCGCGTTTTCTTCCAGCGTAATCAATGCTTCGTGGCGTGCTGCCATCTCCAGAATCAGCGCGTTATCAAGCGGTTTAACGAAACGCATATCGACCAGCGTGGCGTTGAGGGCTTCTGCGGCTTTCTCGGCTTCCGGTAATAACGTACCGAAGTTGAGAATGGCAATTTTCTCGCCTTCACGCTTCACCACCCCTTTGCCCAGCGGCAGTTTTTCCAGTGGTTCAAGCGTCACGCCCACCGCGTTACCGCGGGGGTAGCGCACGGCACTCGGGCCATCGTTGTGGTGGTATCCGGTAAACAGCATCTGGCGACATTCGTTCTCGTCGCTTGGCGTCATGATGACCATGTCAGGGATGCAGCGCAGATAGGAAATATCAAACGCACCCTGGTGAGTCTGACCATCCGCGCCGACGATGCCTGCACGGTCGATAGCAAACAGCACCGGCAGTTTCTGGATGGCAACGTCGTGGATAACCTGATCATAGGCGCGCTGCAGGAAGGTGGAGTAGATTGCCACTACCGGCTTGTAGCCCCCAATCGCCAGCCCGGCGGCAAATGTCACCGCGTGCTGTTCCGCGATCGCGACATCGAAATATTGATCCGGGAATTTGCGCGAAAACTCCACCATGCCCGACCCTTCACGCATCGCGGGGGTTACGGCCATCAGCTTGCTGTCTTTCGCCGCCATTTCGCATAGCCAGTTGCCGAAAATTTTCGAATAGCTCGGCATGCCGCCGCTGCTTTTCGGCAGGGTGCCGCTGGTCGGGTCAAATTTTGGCACCGCATGGAAGGTGATCGGGTCTTTCTCGGCGGGCTCATAGCCGCGGCCTTTCTTGGTCATGATGTGCAGGAACTGCGGACCTTTCAGATCGCGCATATTCTTGAGCGTAGTGACCAGCCCAAGCACATCGTGGCCATCTACCGGGCCGATATAGTTGAAGCCCAGCTCTTCAAACAGGGTGCCCGGCACCACCATGCCTTTGATGTGTTCTTCGGTACGTTTGATAAGCTCTTTAATCGGCGGCACGCCGGAAAGCACTTTTTTGCCGCCTTCACGCAGCGTGGAATAGAGCTTGCCGGACAGCAGCTGTGCCAGATGGTTATTCAGCGCGCCGACGTTTTCAGAAATCGACATTTCGTTGTCGTTCAGCACCACCAGCATATCCGGGCGAATATCGCCCGCATGGTTCATGGCTTCAAACGCCATCCCGGCAGTGATTGCGCCATCACCAATCACGCAGACGGTGCGACGCTGTTTGCCTTCTTTCGCTGCCGCGACGGCAATGCCAATGCCCGCGCTGATGGAGGTGGAGGAGTGTCCGACGCTTAATACATCGTATTCGCTCTCACCGCGCCACGGGAACGGGTGCAGGCCATTTTTCTGCCGGATAGTGCCGATGCGATCGCGTCGACCAGTAAGAATTTTGTGCGGATAAGCCTGGTGACCAACATCCCAGATTAACTGGTCGAATGGCGTGTTATAGACATAATGCAGTGCCACGGTCAGTTCAACCGTGCCAAGCCCGGAGGCGAAGTGTCCGCTGGAGCGACTCACGCTGTCGAGCAGGTAGCGACGCAGTTCATCGCACAGCTTCGGCAGGCTCTCTTTTGGCAGCGAGCGCAATTCCACAGTGGAATCGACAAGTGCCAGGGTCGGGTATTTGGCTATATCAAAACTCATCAGAGACTCATCGTGTTGCTCGTCATACATAGGGTGGCGAAGACGCTAGCCTTATTGCAACCCGGACGATTCGGAGCGTATTGTTTATTTATCACGCTGGATTATGTAATTCGCCAGTGCTTCCAGTGCCGTTGTATCCAGTGATTGCGCCGCCAGCAGATCCAGAGACTGGCGAGCATCGGCAATCAGATCGCGGGCTTTAATCCGGGCTTGCTCAAGGCCCAGTAACGCAGGATAAGTGCTCTTACCGAGCTGTTGGTCGGCACCCTGGCGTTTACCAAGTGTCGCAGTATCGCCGACAACATCCAGGATGTCATCCTGAACCTGGAAGGCCAGGCCGATGCTTTCGGCATACTTATCCAGTACCGGCAACCATTTATGCCCTGAATCACCCGCGCTCAAAGCGCCCATTCTTACCGCCGCGCGAATCAGCGCGCCTGTCTTATGGCGGTGAATGCGCTCCAGCGCGGCCAAATCGACCTGCTGACCTTCTGCGCCGAGATCCAGCGCCTGGCCCCCGCACATGCCCGCCGCGCCGCTGGCAATCGCCAGTTCGCGCACCATGGCAAGGCGATCCTGGGTTGCTACTTCCGGCATCGGTGCATCGCTGAGGATCGTGAACGCCAGCGTTTGCAGCGCATCTCCGGCCAGTATCGCAGTGGCTTCTCCGAACTTGATGTGGCAGGTGGGCAGGCCACGACGCAAATCATCGTCGTCCATGGCAGGCAGGTCATCGTGAATCAGCGAATAGGCGTGAATGCACTCAACCGCTGCTGCCGGGGCATCCAGCGTTTCCCGACTCACACCGAACATACCGCCGGTCGCATAGACCAGGAACGGACGCAGGCGCTTACCGCCTAATAATGCGCCATACTCCATCGCCTCAACCAGAGGAGTGTTCTGAAAGGGGAGAGGGGCAATAAACCGCCGCAGCGCATCGTTGGCATGTTCGACACAAGCCTGTAATTGTTGGCTAAAGTCCATTTACTCGTTATCCGGTGTGAACGGCGTGAGTGGGGCTTCTTCATTATCGGACAGCAAAATTTGTACGCGCTGTTCCGCCTGCTGGAGTTTGACTTGTCCCTGACGGGCAAGCTGTACGCCGCGTTCGAATTCATTAAGGGCCTCTTCCAGCGGAAGATCGCCGCTTTCAAGACGGGTAACAATCTGTTCCAGCTCGCTCAGCGCCGTTTCAAATGTGGCGGGTGCGTCGTTTTTCTTTGGCATAGTGAATGTTTGACTCTCATTGATACCGACTACGATATGGTAGCGAAGTCGTGAGGCTTAGCAAATAACGCACAATGGTCATGCAAAATACACAGGAACTCGGCGATGGTGGTATACTTCCGCGCCTGGATGGTAGCCGTGGTATACTCTTCATCCTTCAAACTGCTTCTTTGTTGGCTGCCTTTGTTCATCCCAGTCACTTACTTGAGTAAGCTCCTGGGTTCACTCAGTTGCCGTCGCGAAGCATTTTGAATGATTTTGTGTATAAGGGCTGCTGTACTCTTTTCCATTACCAGCCCCGTCGGGCTTACCAACGAACCATTGCCGCCATGAAGTTTATCATTAAATTGTTCCCGGAAATCACCATCAAAAGCCAATCTGTGCGTTTGCGCTTTATTAAGATTCTTACCGGGAACATTCGTAACGTCCTTAAGCAGTATGATGAAACCCTCGCCGTTGTCCGTCACTGGGATAATATCGAAGTGCGCGCCAAAGACGAAAACCAACGTCTGGTGATTCGCGACGCGCTGACCCGTATTCCGGGAATTCACCATATCCTGGAGGTGGAAGATGTCCCGTTCACCTCTCTGCACGATATTTTTGAAAAAGCGCTGGTGCAATATCGCGAGCGGATTGAAGGCAAAACGTTCTGCGTGCGTGTGAAGCGTCGTGGTAAGCACGAGTTTAGCTCCATTGAAGTCGAACGCTACGTCGGCGGCGGCTTGAACCAGCACGTTGAGTCCGCCCGCGTGAAGTTGACGCACCCGGAAGTCACCGTGAATCTGGAGATCGAAGACGATCGCCTGCTGCTGGTAAAAGGCCGTTATGAAGGCATCGGCGGTTTCCCTATCGGCACACAGGAAGATGTCCTGTCGCTGATCTCCGGTGGTTTCGACTCCGGCGTTTCCAGCTACATGCTGATGCGTCGCGGCTGTCGCGTGCATTATTGCTTCTTTAACCTGGGCGGTGCCGCGCATGAGATCGGCGTACGTCAGGTTGCGCATTACCTGTGGAACCGTTTTGGCAGTTCCCACCGCGTGCGTTTCGTGGCGATCAATTTTGAGCCAGTGGTCGGTGAGATCCTCGAAAAAGTGGATGACGGCCAGATGGGCGTGGTGCTCAAACGTATGATGGTCCGTGCGGCATCGAAAGTGGCGGAACGCTATGGCGTGCAGGCGCTGGTGACGGGGGAAGCGCTCGGCCAGGTCTCCAGCCAGACGCTGACCAACCTGCGCCTGATTGATAACGTCTCTGATACCCTGATCCTGCGCCCGCTGATCTCTTACGATAAAGAGCACATCATCGATCTGGCGCGTGAAATCGGTACCGAAGATTTCGCCCGTACCATGCCGGAATACTGCGGTGTTATTTCAAAAAGCCCAACCGTCAAAGCGGTAAAAGCGAAGATTGAAGCCGAAGAAGCGCATTTCGATTTTGAGATCCTCGATCGCGTGGTGGCGGAAGCCTCCAATATCGATATTCGTGAAATCGCCACTCAGACCCGTGAAGAAGTGGTCGAAGTGGAAACGGTAAGCGGTTTTGGCCCGAATGACATGCTGATTGATATCCGTTCGATTGAGGAACAGGATGCCAAACCGCTAGACGTCGACGGTGTTGAAGTGGTTTCGCTGCCGTTCTATAAGCTGAGCACCAAGTTCGGTGACCTCGATCAGAGCAAAACCTGGCTGCTGTGGTGCGAACGTGGGGTGATGAGCCGTCTGCAGGCGCTCTATCTGCGTGAGCAGGGCTTTAACAATGTGAAGGTGTATCGTCCGTAGTTTTTTCGGGTGAGCGCGCGAACATCAAAAACGGCAACCCAGGGTTGCCGTTTTGCATTTACTCATAAAAATTATAAATGCCTGCCGGAATGACCAATTGCGACGCCACTTCATGGGCTTTTTCGCGCCCAACCAACAGATCGATAATTTTCAGGCCAAAGTCGATAGCGGTTCCCGGTCCCTGACTGGTGAGCAAGTTCACCCGTGGATCCCAGACGACGCGCTTATCCTGCCATTGCTCCGCCGGAATTTTCTCTTTCAGCGCCGGAAAACCGGTCATATTGCCGAGGGGGAACAGCTCATGTGGCACCAGAACGGTGGCGGCTGCCGCACAGATCGTTGCAACGATACGCCCGGATGCATGGAACTGACGTACAGTTTCGACCAGTAGCGGGCTGTCACGGAAACATTCGGCTCCCTTGATGCCGCCCGGTAAGACGATAACGTCGTAATCACCGTCGGCCACGGAGGCCAGAGGGGCATCTGCCAGCAGCTTGACCCCACGGGAGCAGGTGATGGCAAGGTTAC
Source organism: Phytobacter sp. V69 (assembly GCF_965644215.1). Taxonomy (NCBI): domain Bacteria; kingdom Pseudomonadati; phylum Pseudomonadota; class Gammaproteobacteria; order Enterobacterales; family Enterobacteriaceae; genus Phytobacter; species Phytobacter sp. V69. The sequence continues at coordinate 7,451 of NZ_CBFFRL010000138.1, read as the reverse complement.
CGTCGCTGGCAACGCTTGCGGTGGTCACGCTGATGCCACCGCGTACCATCAAATCGATAGCGGTGACCGCTTCCATCTCTTCACTACCAGGGGCGAGACATACCAGAGCTGATGCGCTCATACTCACTCTCCTTACGTTTCACTAAGTCATACAGGCGTGCATTTTCCGGCACAGCGATACCGTGGGCGCGGGCGCGTTTGAGCAGGTAGCCTGTAATATAATCGCACTCAGTATGGCGCATGGCGCGAATGTCCTGCAGCATCGACGAAATGTTATCGGCGGTGTTATCGATGATCTGATAGACATAGCTCAGCAGCTCATCCGCCGAGATATGGTGGCCTTCACGCTCGATGACCGCGGCAACCTCGTGGGTGATTTTCTTGATTTCGTCAGGAAAATTACGTAAATCGCCGTTTCGGCAATTTTCCAGCGCGCTCAGCGGATTGACCACGCAGTTAACCGCCAGTTTGCGCCAAAGCGCCGGGCGGATATTATTGTGCCAGGCCACGTCCGGGAGCACGTCCTGCAGAATATCAGCCAGATGGCTAAAATCGGCGTCCTGTTTCCTCGCCGGGCCAATATGCGTTGTGCCGCTGGCAACATGCACAATGACATTGCCGTCACGGCGCGCCGCGTGCGTTGTTGTGCCGATCAGTAAAGGCTGTGGCAGTGATTTCAGCTCTTCTACCGTGCCCATGCCGTTATGGATAAGCAAAATGGGCGTGGTGGCCGGCAAGATCGCGGCTAAACTTCTTACCGCGTCGGAGACCTGCCAGGCTTTAAGCGTGACCAACAATAGATCGCTGGTCGCCAGAAATTCGGGATCGTTGGCGGTCAGGGATTCGTTAAAAATGGAGCCGTCTTCGTCAACCAGGTTCACACTGCAAAAGGGTTGCGGTACGCGCAACCAACCCTGTACTTCGTGTCCATGCTTGCACAGAGCAGTTAACCACAATTGCCCTAAAGCACCGCATCCGAGTACGGTAATTTTCATTGTTCCTCCTCACCTGCAACTGCGCCAGGTGTCACTGCTTTCAGTATAGCGCCGTCAGCACTGCATTCGGCTATTACAAGTTGAGTTATGCTTCGTTGCGGGTATTATGCATCGCAATAAACACTGAGGGAGAAGAAAAGATGCCATCTTTCGATATTGTTTCTGAGGTTGATCTTCAGGAAGTCCGCAACGCGGTTGAAAATGCGACCCGTGAAGTCGAAACGCGCTTCGATTTTCGTAACGTTGAAGCCACTTTTGAGCTGAATGAACAGAATAAGACGATCAAAGTTCTCAGTGAGTCCGATTTTCAGGTCAATCAGTTGCTGGATATCCTGCGCGCGAAGCTGTTAAAACGTGGCATTGAAGGCACATCCATTGATGTTCCGGAAGAGTTTGTCCACAGTGGCAAAACCTGGTTCGTTGAAACCAAACTCAAGCAGGGCATTGAGAGCGCGATTGCCAAGAAAATCGTTAAGCTGATTAAAGACAGCAAACTGAAAGTGCAGACGCAAATTCAGGGCGAAGAGATTCGTGTGACCGGGAAAGCGCGTGACGATTTGCAGTCCGCGATGGCGCTGGTACGCGGCGGCAATCTGGGACAGCCTTTCCAGTTCAAGAACTTCCGCGATTAATAAAAAAGCGGGATTATCCCGCTTTTTTATGCCCCTTTGATGGCTTGCTCAACCTCGAAACGGTTGGTGACTTTGCTGTCTATTTTGACGTAGGCGCTGCGTTCCTCCGCGACTACCAGCACTTCACTCACTCCTTCGGTTGCCAACAGGCGCTCCTGCAGTGACGCGTCTATTGCGAAATCATCTGGCACGTCAATGCGCAGACTGCTGACATACGGCGGCTCCTGCATGCTTCCGGCCACCAACAGCCAGACCGTCGCCAGCAGGGCGCCCGCCAGGAAGACCGTTTGTGAATCGAACAGGCCGTCGACCCAGCCACCCAGCGCGCCACCAATGGCCACACCGAGGAACTGGCTGGTGGAATAAATCCCCATCGCCGTGCCTTTGTATCCCGCGGGGGCTTCTTTGCTGATAAGCGACGGTAGCAGGGCTTCCATCAGGTTAAAGGCGAGGAAGAAAATTTGTACCCCCAGCACCAGCTCCCAGAAATGCCGCCCCGCGCCCCAGAGCACGATCTCGGCGATGAGCAACAGCACGACGCAAAACACGAACACGCGCTTCATGCGGCGCTTCACTTCCGCATAAATGATAAACGGCACAACCGAAACAAACGACACCAGCATGGTGACGAGATAGATTTTCCAGTGATAGCGGGCGGCAAACCCGGCGGCTTCGAGCATGCCCGGCAGGGCAACGAAGGTCGACATCAGCAGGATATGCAGACACATAATGCCGAAGTTCAGCTTCAGCAGTTTTGGGCTGGCGATGACCTGGCTAAAGCAGCCTTTTACCATCCCGGATTCACGGTTAAGAACGTGGTTATGGCTATCCGGCACCACCCACAGCGTTAACGCGATACCCGCAGTAGCCAGCGCCGCAATCATCCAGAAGAGTGCATGCAGCCCCAGCGTATGGGTAATGATCGGGCCAAGCACCATGGCGATAGCAAAAGTCACGCCGAAGCTGACGCCAATAAAGGCCATGGCTTTGGTACGATTTTGTTCGCGGGTTAAGTCAGAAAGCAGGGCCATCACTGCGGCGGCAATCGCGCCGGAGCCTTGTAACGCACGCCCGAGAATAATGCCCCAGATGGAATCTGAGAGGGCCGCAATGACACTACCGAGCACAAAGATGGCAAGACCACCGATAATCAGCGGTTTGCGGCCAACGCGGTCTGAAAGCAGACCAAAGGGAATCTGAAACACCGCCTGAGCCAAACCGTAAATGCCGATGGCCAGACCGATCAACGCCTCACTGGCGCCCTGTAATGCCATGCCATACGTTGTCAGAACGGGCAGGACCATAAACATGCCAAGCATGCGCAAGGAAAAAACAGTCCCTAAACCCCAGGTTGCGCGCAACTCGCCTGGCGTCATTTTATAATCGTTCATCACCACCTCAATCTAAAAACAGGCCATAGTTTAGGCGGGGTGTCAGGCGCGGTAAATAGGTGATTGTTTAATATATATTACGAGGCTGTGAACGGTATTTATTCCCTCACCATCAGGCGTTAAATAAATGCCTGAAACGGCCAACCTCTGAGCCGTTATCCATTTTATTTCATTACTGCCGGGTGCGTTTAACGAGCTTCATATTGACGCGCACGGTCTCTTTGACCGGCGTTCCCTCGATGGCGCGTTGCATAATATCGAAAGCCTTTTCCGCCCAGGTATCTTCATCCTGCTGCATTGACCAGACATTATTGGCGAGAAAGCCCAGCATCGGATGTTCATCGAAGGTGCCGATATTAATGTCCGGCGATACGACGCCCAGCTTATCGCGAATGGCACGAATCGCCCCTTCGAGCATCGGCAGTGAGGAAGCAATAAAGGCCTGCGGAACGTCGTGGGCCTCCATCAGGTGCGACATTTGCCGGTATCCCTCTTCGGGGGAGTTGTCCGGGCCTTCACAGACCCAATCCGAATGCGTGATTCCCCGATGTTGCAGCGCTTTCAGATAACCATCCAGACGGTCGTTAATACTGGGCAGAGCCGGGTCACCCACCAAAAACCAGACCGGGGACTTGCCCGCGTCGAGCAGGTTTCGGGTCAGAATTTCGCTGCCGTCGGTGTTGTTACTTTCCACCAGCGCGTTGTCGGTGAAACGAAAATCGCGGTCGAGCAGCACCAGCGGTTTTTTCACCTGACGCAGGTGATGCTGTTGGTTTTCCAGCGAGGAGGGGGCAATAAACAGGCCGTCGACATTTCTTGCCATCAACGCGTGGACCAGCTGATTTTCATAGTCCACATCGTTGTAAGAACAGCTCAGCGTGAGCTGATAGCCGGAGCGTCGGCAGCGAAGCTCCAGCTTTTCAGCCAGCGTGGCGAAGAAGACGTTCGAGATATTGGGCACAATCAGCCCGAGCGTCTCCGTCTTGTTGAGTTTGAGGCTGCGGGCTGAATGGTTGAGCGTGTAACCATAACGTTCAACATGTTCGTTGATACGGGTCTGCGTTTTCACGCTGATTCGATATTGCTCAGCCTTGCCGTTTAACACCAGGCGTACCGTGGTCACGGATAAATTCAGATCGTTCGCTATCTGCTCAACGGTTTTTGCCATCTTCCCGGCACCTCATTCCCATCCAAAACGAAAAGTATGTCGACGACGCTGCTTTAACGACTCAGCCTGAAGGTATAAGCGTACTCCAGCCCACGATCGAACTGCCAGGGCAAAGGATGCACAATGAGATGTCCCTCTTCGATATCGAACGATACCGGAACTTGCTCGTCTTTGCACAGCAGCGTACAGGCGTCTGGCGCGACGTCATCAATCAGACGAAGACGCAGTTTTTCTGTTGGCCAGCGTTTGACGATCAGATAGTCATTGCTGCCGACGCTGGTCAGCGCACTCCCTTCATCACTGGTGTGCAGGCGGGTGCAGACATCGCTACCGTAAATCGCCTCGCCGTTAACGGCCATCCAGCGGCCAATATCGCGCAGACGCTCCTGTTGCAGGGTCGGAATACGCCCGTCCGCCGTCGGCCCGACATTAAGCAGGAAGTTGCCCCCTTTGGCAACGATGCCAATCAGCTGATCGATCAGCTCCTGGGAGGTGCAGTAATCTTCCAGTTGTTCGGCACGGTTAAAGCCGTATGATTTGCCGATGCCGCGGCTTTCTTCCCACGGATGATGCTCACCGAATCCTTCTTTATCGTTGTATTCAGTACTGTAGTAGTCGCCGTGTTCGCCGGGCATGCCTTTGAAGAAACGGTCGTTGACCACCACTTCGTCTTTGTTCGGCGCTTCGTTGTAGAGCCAGGAGAGGAATTCTTTGGTCTGGCTGTACTCTTCGCTCAGATCCCACTCTCCGCCGTCAGAGAAAATCAGGCACGGGGCGTAGTTCTGCACCAGCTCTTTCAGTTGCGGAATCAGGATTTCATCCGGGTATTTTTCCTCAGGGATGCCGAATTTTTCCCGGTCGCGTTGCGGCACAAAATAGCCGCCTTCCGGGCGATGGCTCCAGTTGGTTTCCCAGTCAATAATGGAGTAGTAAATCCCCATTTTCAGGCCGCTGTTGCGCACAGACTGGGTGATGTCACCGAGCAGGTCGCGATGCGGGCCGATATCGCCGCTGTTCCAGTTCTTTTTGTGTTTATTCTGTGTTGGCCACAGGCAAAAACCGTCGTGGTGTTTGGTGGTCAACACCACGTATTTCGCCCCGGAAGCTTTAAACAGCTCCGCCCAGGCGTCTGGCTGGAACAGCTCCGCTTTGAACTGCGGGGCGAAATCGCGATAAAGAAAATCCTTACCGTACTGTTTTTCATGGAAATCACCGTCGTTATTACGATACTGACCATAGACGCTGGCGTAATACCACTCGGCGTATGAGCCAAACAGCGAGTTATCAATTTTGCGCCATGCGGGGACGGAAAAGACGCCCCAGTGGATAAAAATGCCGAACTTCGCGTTGTTATACCATTCCGGCATGTCGCGACTGTCGAGGCTGCCCCACTCAGGCTGCCAGGTTTTATTTTTCATCGACTAACTCCCCATTATTTTGATGGTCATCCGTTTTGGCAATGCACAACCCGGTCACGGCATAGAAGCCGGCAATAATCAGCCCCGCGTAACATTGAACTGCCCAGAACGCGTAGTCCAGTGTGGGAACACCCAGTGTGGCCGCCATAAAGACCCCGGCCGCTGTCCACGGAATTAACGGTTCAATGACGGTGGCGGCATCTTCCACGGTTCGGGAGATGTTTTTGCGGTGCAGGCCGTTATTTTCGAACGCCTTACGGAACAGTTCGGAAGGTAACAGGCAGGCGATATTGTTGTTGCCGGTCGCAGCAATCAGCGCCACGCAGGCCGCGATGGTCGAGAAGATAAGCCCGGCTGCGCTTTTCACGATGCGCGTGAAATAGTTGATGATGGTGTCCAGCGCCTGGGTTAACGAGAGCGGCCCGGCGAAGGAGAAGGCGCACAGGATAACCAGGATAAGCGGCATCATGGACGCCACGCCACCGCGTTCCAGCAGATTGCGGATGGTTTCTGGCACATCCTGCGGCTGGCTGGTGAGGGTGCTGACGCTAAAGCCGGAAACCCAGATATTCAGGTTTTCAATAATCCCAATGCCCTGGGTGAAGTAAGAAATGGCGATGGAGATAGCCGTTGCAAACAGCAGCACGGGAATAACCGGTTTTTTCATCAGCGCCCCGGCGAGGACGATAAAAATCGGTACCGCCAGAATCCAGTGGGTGTGGTAGAGATGGTGAATCTGGTCCACAGTCTGCTGGGCGGAATCAATACTGCCGGTCGTTGCACCCGTATTCAGGCCAATGATGAAATAAACAACCGCAGAAATCAGGTACGCCGGGATCGTGGTTTTGCACAAGTGCTTGATATGTTCGTACAGATCAAGATTGTTGACGATGGCCGCAAAGTTGGATGATCCGCTAAGTGGTGAGATCTTGTCGCCGAAATAGGCACCGCCAACGATTGCGCCGGCTACCGCCGCAAGATTGGCATCCAGACCATGTGCAACACCCATCAGCGCCACGCCAATGGTACCGGCGGAGCCCCAGGAGGTCCCGGTGCAGGTGGCAACAATGCTGGTCACGATAAACGCGATGACCACGATGTATTGCGGGTTAATGATTTTCAGACCGATGGTAATGAGATACGGAATGGTGCCGGAGCTCATCCAGACGCCAATCACGCCCCCGACGCACATCACGATCATCAATGATGGCAGCGCTTGTGCGAATTTCTGCACGATCTCATCGATAATTTCCTGGAAGGTATGTCCGAGCCACAGCGCAACGAACGAAATAAACACCGCGGTAATACAGAGAAGCGCTTCCAGTTTTATATCTAATAGGGTGTAGCCTAATATAATAAATACTAATGATACGCCGAGAAGCAGGAAGGAAGAGGGAAGACCTAACTGTTTCATGGCCGGTTTCTGTATTGGTTCTGATGTTACAGACATAAGAATCCTCGCTTGATTCCCTGAAGCCTTTAATGTTGTCGTGTTGTATGCGCACCGTGGTTTGTGCTCGCGAATGCTTATTCCCTTGTTTTCTCTGAATACTCCTTTTCGAAGAGAGGCTATCGGCAGTATTTCGCGGCGAGCGTCTCTCCTGCTGCGGCGCATTTCTGCAGGCATCTGTAGAGTAAACATATTTATGTCACATTTGCTAACTCGAATTAGCTTCCATATCTAAAACCTATTTTAGTGGGCGGTTTTCGCCAACTGCTTTTTCATCAAAGTGTGACGGCTGGCAACGATATTTGAGTAATTCCTTAGACAGTGTCGTCACAAGATTTTAGCCCAGAGAGCGATGCATCTGATCTGGACGGCAGCGAGAAATGAGGCCGTATTTTTT
>NZ_CBFFRL010000137.1:0-13048 GCF_965644215.1 Phytobacter sp. V69 | reverse complement strand
TCAGGCAACCGTCTGTGGTGTTTGCAGAGCTAAGATTGGCGGCTTAGCGTTGCACTTCGGAGTTGAATCCGCCGACAGTCAAATCAACTATTTACTTTTAGTCAGGGCAACGGATAGCCAGGCTGGCGTTGAGCGCGTAAAAGAGAACATGCGCAAATTCAACATCAGCGAATCAGTTCTCTCCCGTCTGACCTGAGAACATATCATCATCGGTGATCTGGGTACGCCGGAGCAATTTCTGGACGACCCGCGTCTGGATAGCGTCACTCACGTGCTGAACTGTGCGGCAGTTGCCTCGTTTGGCAACAACCCGCTTATCTGGAAAGTCAACGTAGAAGGCACGCTGGCGTTTGCCGGACGGATGGCGAAAGTACAAGGCCTTAAGCGCTTCCTGCATGTTGGCACTGCGATGTCATGTGCGCCGGAAGCCGATTCACTGGTCTTTGAAAGCCAGGAATTCAAAGAAAATGCCGAGCATCTGGTGGAGTACACCCACTCCAAATCCACCATTGAGCACCTGATGCGCAAGACCTACCCGAACCTGCCGCTGGTCATTGCACGCCCGTCTATCGTGGTCGGTCACACGCATTACGGCTGCCAGCCCTCCAGCAGCATCTTCTGGGTATTCAGCATGGCGCTGATGCTGCAGAAATTCATGTGCTCACTGGAAGACCGCATTGACGTGGTGCCAGTGGACTATTGCGCCGACGCGCTGATCATGATGCTGAAAAGCGACATCCCGGCGGGGGAAGTTATCCATATTTCCGCAGGTGAAGAGAACAGCGTGAAGTTTGCTGATATTGATGCTGCGATGGCTTCCGCGCTGGAAACCGTGCCGGTTAAAGATGTCTACACGCAGGTTAGCTACGAGACGCTGGTGAAGATGCGTCGTGAGTTGAAAAACATCTTCGGGCCCTGCAACGAGCGCCTGATGCTGAAAGCCATGCGTTTGTACGGTGCGTTCGCCATGTTGAACGTCCGCTTTAGCAATGACAAGCTCATTGAACTGGGCATGCCGAAACCGCCGCGCTTTACCGATTACATCGCCCAGTGTGTACAAACCACCCGCGGACTGTCCATTCCGCAGCAAATGGCCGTCGATTTTAAATAACGGTTATTGCAGGTAAAAAAATGCCAGCCCGAGGGCTGGCATCTTCATTTCAGAGAAAGACAGGCTTATGCCTGACCTTTGATCTCTTTACGGCCGTTGTACGGAGCTTGCTCGCCCAGTGCTTCTTCGATACGAATCAGCTGGTTGTATTTAGCAACGCGGTCAGAACGGCTCATAGAACCCGTTTTGATCTGGCCAGCAGCGGTACCAACAGCCAGGTCAGCGATGGTAGCGTCTTCAGTTTCGCCAGAACGGTGAGAGATGACAGCGGTGTAGCCAGCGTCTTTCGCCATTTTGATCGCAGCCAGAGTTTCGGTCAGAGAACCGATCTGGTTGAATTTGATCAGGATGGAGTTAACGATGCCTTTGTCGATGCCTTCTTTCAGGATCTTGGTGTTGGTTACGAACAGGTCGTCACCAACCAGCTGGATTTTGTCGCCCAGAACTTTGGTCTGGTAAGCAAAGCCAGCCCAGTCAGACTCGTCCAGACCATCTTCGATGGACACGATCGGGTACTGTTTGGTCAGGTCTTCCAGGAAGTGAGTGAATTCTTCGGAGGTGAACGCTTTGTTGCCTTCGCCAGCCAGAACGTATTTACCGTCTTTGTAGAATTCAGAAGCAGCACAGTCCATCGCCAGAGTGATGTCTTTGCCCAGCTCGTAACCAGCAGCTTTAACAGCTTCTGCAATAACAGCCAGAGCTTCAGCGTTGGAACCCAGGTTCGGCGCGTAGCCACCTTCGTCACCAACAGCAGTGTTCATGCCTTTGGATTTTAGAACTTTAGCCAGGTTATGGAACACTTCTGAACCCATACGTACGGCTTCTTTCAGGGATTTCGCGCCAACCGGCTGAATCATGAATTCCTGAATGTCGACGTTGTTGTCAGCGTGCTCGCCACCGTTGATGATGTTCATCATCGGAACCGGCATGGAGTATTTGCCCGGGGTGCCGTTCAGTTCAGCGATGTGCGCGTACAGCGGCAGGCCTTTAGAAGCCGCAGCAGCTTTAGCAGCAGCCAGAGAAACGGCCAGGATTGCGTTAGCACCGAAGTTAGATTTGTTTTCAGTACCGTCCAGGTCGATCATGATCTTGTCGATGCCAGCCTGATCTTTAGCATCTTTGCCCAGGATTGCCTGAGCGATCGGGCCGTTAACCGCGCCAACCGCTTTCAGTACGCCTTTACCCATGAAACGGGATTTGTCGCCATCACGCAGTTCCAGCGCTTCGCGGGAACCGGTAGAAGCACCTGACGGAGCAGCTGCCAGACCAACGAAACCACCTTCCAGGTGTACTTCGGCTTCAACAGTCGGGTTACCACGGGAGTCGATGATTTCACGACCGATGACTTTAACGATTTTGGACATTAGGATTTCCTCAGTACAAGTTAAACTAAAACTCCAGACAAACAGTGCACCCATTTGGGTGCACTGCCGTTCTAACTCTTACTTCGCCTGACGCTTCTGGAACTCACTGGCGGCTTTCACGAAGCCTGCAAACAGCGGGTGTCCATCACGCGGCGTAGAAGTAAATTCCGGGTGGAACTGACAAGCGACAAACCACGGATGGTTTGGCACTTCGATGATCTCGACCAACTGATCATCGCCGGAACGGCCTGCAACACGCAGACCCGCAGCTTCAATTTGTTTCAACAGCAGGTTGTTCACTTCATAGCGATGACGATGGCGTTCGACAATGGTCGGCTCGCCATACAGTTGACGGACCAGGCTGTCGTCACCAAGCTGACACGCTTGTGCGCCGAGGCGCATGGTGCCACCGAGATCGCTCTTCTCCGAACGTACTTCAATCTGGCCTTCTTCATCTCGCCATTCGGTAATGAGCGCCACAACCGGGTACTTACAGTCTGGCACAAATTCCGTTGAGTTGGCGTTCTCCATGCCCGCAACGTTGCGAGCATACTCGATGAGAGCAACCTGCATCCCCAGGCAAATGCCCAGATAAGGAATATTGTTTTCACGCGCATAGCGTGCGGTGGCAATCTTACCTTCCACGCCGCGATAGCCGAAACCGCCAGGGATCAGGATAGCATCCAGATCTTTCAGAATTTCGACACCACGTGTTTCAACATCTTGCGAATCGATCAGTTTGATGTTGACGGTTACACGATTTTTCAGGCCGCCGTGTTTCAGCGCTTCGATGACTGACTTGTAGGCATCCGGCAGTTCAATGTACTTGCCGACCATACCGATGGTCACTTCGCTTACCGGGTTCGCCTGCTGGTAAATCACCTGTTCCCATTCGGCCAGATTTGCTTCCGGGCAGTTCAAGCTGAATCGTTTACAAATATAATCGTCCAGCCCCTGCGATTTCAACAGGCCCGGGATTTTATAAATGGAATCGACGTCTTTAAGGGAGATAACAGCCTTTTCCGGAACATTACAGAACAAAGCAATCTTTGCGCGCTCGTTTGCCGGTACGGCACGATCGGAACGACAAATCAGGATGTCAGGCTGAATACCGATAGAAAGCAGCTCTTTTACAGAGTGCTGGGTCGGCTTGGTTTTGACCTCGCCCGAAGCGGCCATGTACGGAACCAGCGTCAGGTGCATATACAGGGTGCGCTCACGACCCACTTCAACGGCCATCTGGCGAATCGCTTCGAGGAACGGCAGCGATTCGATATCGCCGACGGTACCGCCGATTTCTACCAGCACCACATCGTGGCCTTCACCGCCTTCGATGATGCGCTCTTTGATAGCGTTGGTGATGTGCGGAATAACCTGAACAGTCGCGCCCAGATAGTCGCCACGGCGCTCTTTGCGCAGAACTTCGGAATAAATACGGCCAGTCGTAAAGTTGTTACGACGGGTCATCTTAGTGCGGATGAAACGCTCGTAGTGACCCAGGTCCAGATCGGTTTCAGCGCCGTCTTCAGTAACGAACACTTCCCCGTGTTGGATTGGGCTCATGGTACCCGGATCGACGTTGATGTACGGATCCAGTTTCATCATGGTCACATTGAGGCCACGGGCTTCAAGAATGGCTGCGAGGGAGGCTGCGGCAATGCCTTTACCCAGAGAGGATACGACCCCGCCGGTCACAAAAATATAGTTCGTTGTCATGCTGAACCTGAGAAGTTAGGGTGAAACGATGGAATAACCAGGACGGGAAAGTAGTATACCTGAACAGGGCGTGCCTCACAAACTTTCATTCTCACCCCTTATCCCTAACCTCACCTGTAATAAGGAGTGAGAAAATAGCCACTTTCGGCAAAATGATTTTGACGCAAATCAAGCGCTTGTTATTTAAAAAATCATACAAATCACGCTTGAGCGCACAATATCTTTAGATATCAGTTTCCTGGCGTTTTACCTGCTGCCACACCTCTTCCATCGCTTCGAGGTCAATTCCGGTCATTTCCAGGCCACGAGCGGCAACAATCCGTTCGACTTCGCGGAAACGGCGCTCGAATTTCAGGTTCGCTTTTTGCAATGCAACCTCAGCTTTTACCCCTAAATGACGCGAAAGATTGACCGTTGCAAACAGCAAATCGCCCATCTCTTCTTCCAGCTTCGCCTCATCCACAACGGCCTGTTTTGCTTCATCCATCACTTCGTCAATTTCTTCGTAGACTTTATCCAGCACCGGCCCCAGAGAGGTCCAGTCAAAGCCCACGGTCGAGCAGCGTTTCTGGATTTTATGGGCGCGCATTAAGGCCGGGAGGCTATGGGGAATGTCGTCCAGCGCGGAGTGCTGCGATTTTTCAGCACGTTCAGCGGTTTTAATCTGCTCCCAGCGGGCCAACACTTCACTGCTGTTTTCCGCATGCGCATCACCAAAAATGTGCGGATGGCGGCGTTCCAGCTTGTCGCTGATGGCGGCACAAACGTCGTCGAAGTTGAACAGATTCTGCTCCTGAGCCATTTGTGCATAAAACACCACCTGGAACAGTAAATCGCCCAATTCGCCGCGTAAATCATCGAAATCTTCGCGGGAAATGGCGTCCAGGACTTCGTACGTCTCTTCCAGGGTGTACGGTGCGATGGTGGCAAAGGTCTGTTCTTTATCCCACGGACAACCATTTTCCGGGTCACGCAGACGTTGCATGATGCCCAGCAGGCGGGTGATTTGAGTCATAGTGATTCCTTGCAAAATGAAATGCCCCTCACCCCAGCCCTCTCCCTGGAAGGGAGAGGGAACAAACAAAGAGCATTTGGGGCGAGAGGAAAATTAACCGCCGTGCAATCGACGCGCGTCGATGACGTCCGGAACCTGGTTCAGTTTGCCGAGCACACGGCCCAGCACCTGCAGGTTGTAGATTTCAATATTCATGTCGATAGTGGCAAGCTGCTCTTTGGTATCGCTGCGGCTGGCCACGCCCAGAACGTTAACTTTCTCGTTGGCGAGAATGGTTGTGATATCACGCAACAACCCGCTGCGATCGTTAGCAGTCACGCGCACCACCAGCGAGTACCCCGCTGAATAGCTTTCCCCCCACACCGCATCAACGATACGTTCAGGCGCATGGGTACGCAGCTCTTCCAGTTGGTCGCAGTCTGCACGGTGAATGGAAATCCCGCGCCCCTGGGTGATAAAACCGACAATGTCATCGCCCGGGATCGGCTGGCAGCAGCGCGCAATGTGGTGCATCAGGTTTCCGACCCCTTCCACCACCACACGGCCATTGTCTTTGCTGCGGTTTTGCGGCGCGAAAGTCTTCTGCTGCAGCTGTTTAAGCGCAGCGGCATCCTGCTCTTCCGCACTTGGCTTGTTGAACTGCGACTGCAGGAAGTTGACCATCTGGTTGAGGCGAATATCGCCCCCGCCAATCGCCGCCAACAGCTCTTCCAGGTCGTTAAAGTTGTAACGCGGCAGCAGCTGTTTTTCCGCTTCTTTCAGGCTGATGCCCAGATGCGCCAGCTCGTCGTCAAGGATCTGACGCCCTGCCAGCACGTTTTTATCGCGATCCTGTTTACGGAACCAGGCGTGGATTTTGGAGCGCCCACGGCTGGTGGTGACATACCCCAGGTTCGGGTTCAGCCAGTCACGACTTGGGTTCGGCTGCTTCTGGGTGATGATTTCAATCTGGTCGCCCATCTGCAGCTGATAGGTAAAGGGTACGATGCGCCCGCTGATTTTCGCCCCGATGCAGCGATGTCCCACATCGCTATGGATATGGTAAGCGAAATCGAGCGGCGTTGAGCCGGCAGGCAAGTCCACCACGTCGCCTTTCGGGGTAAACACGTAGACCCGGTCGTCGAAGACCTGGCTGCGTACTTCGTCGAGCATTTCGCCCGAATCGGCCATCTCTTCCTGCCAGGCAATCAGCTTACGCAGCCAGGCGATGCGGTCTTCGTAACCACGCCCGCCGCTGGTCGCGCCTGTCGTTGCGCCCTCTTTGTACTTCCAGTGCGCAGCAACGCCCAGTTCGGCATCTTCATGCATCTGCCGGGTACGAATCTGGATTTCAACGGTTTTACCGCTCGGCCCTAATACCACCGTGTGGATAGACTGGTAGCCGTTCGGTTTCGGGTTCGCAACATAGTCATCAAACTCGTCCGGCAGATGGCGATAGTGGGTATGAACGATCCCCAGCGCGGCATAGCAATCCTGCAATCGTTCGGCGACGATACGCACCGCGCGCACATCAAACAGCTCATCGAAGGCAAGATGCTTCTTCTGCATTTTGCGCCAGATGCTGTAGATATGCTTCGGACGCCCATACACTTCTGCCTTCACGCCTTCTTGTTTCATTTCTGAACGCAGGTGTCCGACGAACTCTTCGATGTAATGTTCACGGTCGATACGGCGCTCATGCAGCAGCTTGGCAATGCGCTTGTATTCCGCCGGATGCAGATAGCGGAAGCAGTAATCTTCCAGCTCCCATTTGAGCTGGCCGATCCCTAAGCGGTTCGCCAGCGGGGCATAGATGTTCGTACACTCTTTCGCAGCCAGAACGCGTTCATCTTCCGGCGCGTCTTTGACCTCGCGCAGATGGGCAATACGTTCGGCAATCTTGATGACGACGCAGCGGAAATCATCCACCATCGCCAGCAGCATGCGCCGCACGTTATCCACCTGTTCAGAGGAGACAGAATCAGTATGGGTGGCTTTTAACTGGCGAATGGCCGCCATATCGCGCACGCCGTGGATAAGCTCGACAATCGATTTGCCGACGCTTTCGCGCAGGGTGTCTTCACTGACGACCTCGGCATCCGCCAGCGGGAACAGCAGCGCCGCCCGCAGCGTATCGAGATCCATACTGAGCATGGAGAGGATTTCCACCATCTCCACGCCGCGCCATAGCAGCAGATCGGCGTGAGGATGTCCCTGTGTTTGTCGCAGACAATATTCCCAGGTTTCGGCTAAGCGTTCACACGACGGTTGGCTGGAGATACCCAGACTGGCGATCCACTTTTTGGGATCGAACTCACCCGCTTTATTCAAATGCGCACTTCTTACCGCAACCATTGTCCTCTCCTTTAGGGACTGAGCCTGTCGAACTCGACAAGCCGAAATTAATCACTTGTGCTCGAATAACACCATGGATTCCAGATGCCCAGTGTGCGGGAACATATCCAGCATCGCCAGCCGCTTAATCTGGTAACCCGCATTGACTAACGTCTCGCTGTCACGCGCGAGCGTTGCCGGATTACAGGAAACATACACTACTTTGCCGGGCGCTAATTTTACAACGTGTTGCATGACGCCAGCAGCTCCCGCACGAGCGGGATCGAGAAGTATTTTATCAAAACCCTGGCGCGCCCACGGCTGCTTTGTGACATCTTCTTCCAGATTTTCATGAAGAAATGTCACATTCTGCAAGGCATTTTGCCGGGCATTTTCACGCCCTTTCGCCACCAGTTCGGCCACGCCTTCGACGCCCACCACGCTCGCCGCTCTTTTTGCCAGCGGCAAAGTAAAGTTGCCCATCCCGCAGAAAAGATCCAGTACGCGGTCTTCTGGCTGCACGTCCAGCCACTCCAGCGCACGGGCAACCATCTGCTGATTTACGCCGTCATTGACCTGGATAAAATCCCGCGGACTGAACGTTAAGCGTAGCCCGTCAGAGTTATACCAGGGAGATTCTCCCGTAACACGTTCAAGTATCTCGCTTTCAGGCGCCAGAAAAAGCGCCAGTCCCTCGGAATGCGAAAAGCGTTCCAGTTTTTCCCGATCGGCGGCGCAGAGTGGCGCGGTATGACGCAAAACCATCAGCGGACCATTGTCTGCCAGTACCAGCTCAACGTGGCCCAGATGGCGCACCGCTTTTAAACTCGCGAGGCAAGCGTGCAGCGGCGCGAGCAATGCCTCAAGACGGGGCACCAGGACCGGGCAGCGCGAGACGTTAATGATGTCGCTGGCATTCGCTTTTCGAAAGCCCATATCCAGATGCTGGGTTTTGGGCTGCCAGTTCAGGCTCAGACGCGCCCGGCGGCGATAGGCCCAGGGCGACGCGGAGATGACTTCTTCGACATCCTGCTTCATCAATCGGGCAAGGGCGGCGCTTTTGCTGCGTTGTTGCAACGCCACGCTCGCATGCTGCTGCTGGCAGCCGCCGCAGACGCCAAAATGAGGACATACCGGCGCAACACGCTCAGGACTGTCGCTCAGACGGCGTTTTACCGCACCGCGCGCAAACTGTCTTTTGTCTTCAGCCAGGGTAATTTCAGCCGTTTCTTGCGGTAATAAACCGGGAATAAACAACGCCTTACCATTATGTCGCGCAACCCCCTGCCCAAAGGGATCGAGGTCGTTTACTGTTACAGTCATGATCTGACGCGTCGTCACGCGTCGTTTTGCAGAGTAGAATTGCGCCATTGCCGAGAATTTTCTCAATTACAGATAATGCCCATATTCTCCCATAACGGAACCCCATGACCAACTACAGCCTGCGCGCGCGCATGATGATCCTGATCCTCGCCCCGACCGTATTGATCGGTGTGCTGTTGAGTACCTTCTTCGTTGTTCACCGCTATAACGACTTACAGCGGCAACTGGAAGACGCGGGTGCCAGTATCATTGAACCGCTTGCGGTCTCCAGTGAATACAGCATGACGTTGCAGGATCGCGAGGCCATTGGGCAGTTGATCAGCGTGTTGCACCGCCGCCATTCCGACATCGTGCGCGGCATTTCCATTTACGATGAGCAGAACCATCTGTTCGTCAACTCGAATTTCCAGCTCGACCCGGGTGAATTACGCCTGGCGGACGGGGTGGCGCTGCCCCGCCGCTTAAGCGTGAACCGCAAGGGCGACCTGATGATCCTGCGCACGCCCATCATTTCGGAGGGCTATTCCCCGGATGAATCCGCCGTTTCCGACGCCAAGCCCGCTGGCAATATGCTGGGATATGTGGCGCTGGAGTTGGATCTCAAATCCGTTCGTCTGCAGCAGTACAAAGAGATTTTCATCTCCAGCCTGATGATTTTGTTCTGTATTGGCATTGCGCTGATTTTCGGCTGGCGGTTGATGCGCGACGTTACCGGGCCGATTCGCAATATGGTTAACACGGTTGACCGTATCCGCCGTGGTCAGTTGGATAGCCGGGTGGAAGGGTTTATGCTCGGCGAGCTGGACATGCTAAAAAACGGCATTAATTCGATGGCCATGTCGCTGGCGGCCTACCACGAAGAGATGCAGCACAATATCGATCAGTCCACCTCGGATCTGCGCGAAACCCTGGAACAGATGGAGATCCAGAACGTTGAGCTGGATCTGGCGAAAAAGCGAGCCCAGGAAGCGGCACGCATTAAATCCGAGTTCCTGGCCAATATGTCACACGAGCTGCGTACGCCGCTCAACGGGGTTATCGGTTTCACCCGCCTGACGCTGAAATCTGAGCTGAATCCTACCCAGCGCGACCATATGCTGACCATCGAACGTTCAGCCAATAACTTGCTCACCATCATCAACGATGTGCTTGATTTCTCGAAGCTTGAAGCCGGGAAACTGATCCTTGAAAGCATCCCGTTCCCGTTACGCAACTCGCTGGATGAAGTGGTGACTCTGCTGGCGCACTCTGCCCACGATAAAGGGCTGGAGCTGACGCTAAATATCAAAAATGATGTGCCGGATAACGTGATTGGCGACCCGTTGCGCCTGCAGCAGGTGATCACCAATCTGGTGGGCAATGCCATTAAATTTACCGAAAACGGCAATATCGATATCCACGTTGAGCGGCGCTCGATCAGTAACAACAAAGTGCAAATCGAGGTGCAGATCCGCGATACCGGGATCGGTATTCCAGAACGGGACCAGTCGCGCCTGTTCCAGGCATTCCGTCAGGCCGATGCCAGCATCTCTCGACGCCACGGCGGTACGGGCCTGGGGCTGGTGATCACCCAAAGACTGGTCAACGAAATGGGGGGCGATATCTCCTTCCACAGCCAGCCTAACCGGGGTTCCACCTTCTGGTTCCATATCAATCTGGACCTCAACCCAAATGCGATTTCCGAAGGCCCGGTTACAGGTTGTCTGGCGGGCAAACGCCTGGCCTATATCGAGCCGAACGCCGCCGCGGCGCAAAGTACGCTGGATGTGCTGAGCACCACGCCGCTGGAGGTGGTGTACAGCCCGTCATTCTCGGCCCTGCCCCCGGATCACTATGACATTCTGCTGCTGTCGGTTCCGGTGACGTTCCGCGAGCCGCTGACCATGCAGCATGAGAAACTCGCCGCCGCCGCATCAATGACCGACTACCTGCTGCTGGCGCTCCCCTGCCATGCCCAGATTAACGCCGAAGCGCTGAAACAGGACGGTGCGGCCGGCTGTCTGCTGAAACCACTCACCTCAACGCGCCTGCTGCCCGCGCTGACCGAATATTGCCGCTCGACCCGTCAGGTGGAATCGGTGGATGTCAGCAAGCTGCCGATGACGGTGATGGCGGTGGATGACAACCCTGCCAACCTGAAATTAATTGGCGCGTTGCTGGAAGACCAGGTACAGCAGGTCGAATTGTGCGACAGTGGGCCTCAGGCGGTGGAAATGGCCAAGAGGATGCAGTTCGATTTAATTCTGATGGATATTCAGATGCCGGGGATGGATGGTATCCGCGCCTGCGAACTGATTCACCAGTTGCCACATCAGCAGCAAACGCCGGTGATTGCGGTGACCGCGCACGCCATGGCGGGGCAAAAAGAGAAGCTGCTCAGCGCCGGCATGAACGACTATCTGGCAAAACCGATTGAAGAAGACAAGCTGCACAATTTGCTGCTGCGCTATAAACCCGGTGCGCTGGCCAGCAACGTTGTCACACCGCCGGAACCTGCTGAACCCGAGATAGTGGAGAACGTAACCCTGGACTGGCAGCTGGCGCTGCGTCAGGCGGCGGGTAAACCGGATCTGGCGCGCGAAATGCTGCAAATGCTGGTGGCGTTCCTGCCGGAAATCCGCAACAAAGTGGAAGAACAGCTGGTTGGTGAAGCGCCAGACGGCTTGCTGGATCTGATTCATAAACTGCACGGAAGCTGTGGCTACAGCGGCGTGCCACGGCTGAAAAATCTCTGCCAGCTTATTGAGCATCAGTTACGCAGCGGAGTTCCTGCCGAAGAGCTGGAACCGGAGTTTCTGGAGTTGCTTGATGAGATGGACAACGTGACCCGCGATGCCCGCAAAATGATGGGATAATCCTGATACCCTCTCCCGCAAGAGAGGGTAACAACAGGGACTGGGGCTTATTTGCCCTGCCCGACTTTCAGCACTGCCGCCACGTTACGCGCGGTCATACGCACGTTTTCACCCGCGTTAGCCAGCGCATCTTCCAGCGTGCAAATTTTATAAAGCACGCTGAACACCGCATCGATGCCGTGATCGTGTACCACACCGACATCTGCCGTCAAACTGCCCGCAATACCAATCACCGGCACGTTATAGCGTTTTGCCACTCTCGCGACGCCAACCGGCACTTTGCCGTGCACCGTCTGACTGTCGATACGCCCTTCACCGGTAATCACCAGGTCAGCATCGGCAACGTGGGTATCCAGCGATAACGCATCGGTCACAATCTCGATACCCTGGCGCAGTTCCGCACCGCAGAAGGCGTATAATGCAGCGCCCATCCCCCCTGCCGCGCCACCGCCAGCCAGGTTTAGTACATCCTGATCCAGATCGCGGGCAATCAGCTTCGCGTAATGCCCCAGCGCCTGATCCAGGCGGGCGATCATTTTCGGCGTGGCCCCTTTCTGCGGGCCAAAAATCGCCGAAGCCCCCTCTTTACCCGTGAGCGGGTTCGTCACGTCGCAGGCCACTTCAATACGGCACTCCGCCAGACGTTTGTCCAGTTCGCGAATATCGATCTTAATGAGCGTTTCCAGTGCCGCACCGCCCGGGCCAATCTGCTGGTCTTCGTTATCCAGCAATTTTGCCCCCAGCGCCTGCACCATCCCCGCGCCGCCGTCATTCGTGGCGCTACCGCCAATCCCGATGATGATATGCTTTACGCCCGCGTCCAACGCGTGACGAATCAGCTCGCCTGTCCCCCACGAGGTGGTCACAAGCGGATCGCGTTGAGCCGGAGGCACCAGTTCAAGACCGCTGACCGCCGCCATTTCGATAAACGCAGATTTTTCGTCGCCTGACAGACCATAAAATCCGTCGACTTGCTCGCCAAGCGGGCCTTTGACAGTCACCGAAACGATGCGCCCTCTGGTCGCGGCAACCATAGCTTCAACCGTCCCTTCTCCGCCATCCGCAACCGGCAATTTTACATATTCAGCCGTCGGAAAAATTTCGCGAAATCCGCTTTCAATCGCGGTCGCCACATCCAGAGCACTCAAACTTTCTTTATAGGAGTCAGGTGCGATAACTATTTTCATAAGCCATCCTTACGCATATTCACTGCCGCAAGCATATACCCGGAAGCTTCTGGAAAATGCCAGCCCGGGCATGGGCTGGCAATTCCATTAACGCACCATGCAAGGACGTTTGTTGTCGAACGTCCAGCCAGGGATCAGATACTGCATCCCCATTGCATCGTCGC
>NZ_CBFFRL010000136.1:0-13142 GCF_965644215.1 Phytobacter sp. V69 | reverse complement strand
CGGCCTCATTTCTCGCTGCCGTCCAGATCAGATGCATCGCTCTCTGGGCTAAAATCTTGTGACGACACTATCTAGCAGCCTGAGCTTTCTGCTCGACAGCCGGTTTAGCTGCTGCTTTTTTGTGATGTTTTTTCACTTTAGCAGCCTGAGCTTTCTGCTCTACAGCCGGTTTAGTTGCTGCTTTTTTGTGGTGTTTTTTCACTTTTTTAGCGGCCTGAGCTTTCTGCTCAACGGCTTTTTTCTTGTGAACTTTTTTCACATGAGTGGTTTTTGCAGCAGCCGGAGCAGCAGTGGTAGTGGTGGCAGCAGGAGCCGGCGCAGCAGTTGTAGTAGCGGCATCAGCAGCGAATGCAACAGAAGACAGACCCATAGCAGCGGCAACAACCAGAGCTAATACTTTTTTCATTCTGATATCCTCGAATTTGGTTTCATCATTCAACCCCACTGCGGGGCCGTTGAAGAGACTATACCGACAGAGATGTTGTCTTTCCGTGAGTGATTGGTTTCGGCGTGTAACGGGATGTACAAACGAGCCGGGTATCACAGCTCGTTGTCTTTTTTAGCGGAAAAAGTATTTAATATCAGTTAGTTATATTCTACTTCGTCAGGTGTTCAATAAACATCCGTGAGGCCTGCATGCATGTGAAGCCAGAAAAAAGACCGGAAGTCAGCGCAATTGTGAGAGAAGGCAGGCCAGATGCTCTGCCTCCGGCAGGATTTAAAGCAGTTTATTCATGTTATAGCCGGTGAGCTGGTAACCATTGGCCTCATAGACTTTTTTGGCCTGCGTGTTTTCGGCGGCGACGCGTAATTTGATCTGCCGGATGCCTTCGCTCGCAAGCAGCGATTCCAGGCTCTGCATCGCCTGGCTGCCAAGCCCCTGACTGCGAAATTCAGGCAGGAGGTAAAAATCATAAATAAACGCCGAGCTGTCCTCGGCATTCACCCGATACCACAGGTAGCCAATCCGTTGTTCCGTGCCATTTTCGCTGTGCACGATGCGTTTTAGGCTTTGGCCTGCGGTTTTCTCGCCGTCCGGCAGGATGGCGGCCGCTTCCCGTTTCGCCTGCGCTAACGCCTCGTCGGGGGACAGGTGATAGTTTGCGGCAATTTCTGCCGCATACTCGGGAATAAAGTAGGTGAGGAATCCTGCAAAATCCGTTTCAGACATAGGGTGAAGCACAACCATGTTTTTGCCTTTCACAATGGGAGGGTTGGCACCGTTCAGGGCACGGTCGTGTGCACTGAACGGTGCTTAAGGGCCTTACAAATAACGTGCCGTTAAATGCTGGCGGAAATAGCGGCTGTTCAGCGCCTCGCCGGTAGCCTGTTCAATCAACTGCGAGGTGGAGAAACGGCTGCCGTGCTGCCAGATATTCTGCCGCAACCAGTCGAACAGCGCGGAGAAATCACCGTGTGCGATGGCACCATCCAGCCCCGGCAGGGCGGTACGCACCGCCTGGAACAGCTGTGCAGCATACATCGCGCCAAGGGTGTACGACGGGAAGTAGCCAAAGCCGCCGTCCGTCCAGTGGATATCCTGCATACAGCCGTTACGGTAGTTGCCTTCGGTAGACAAGCCCAGCCACGCCTGCATTTTCTCGTTCCACAGGGCCGGAATGTCGTCCACTTCAATCTCGCCGTTAATCAGCGCGCGCTCAATTTCATAGCGCAGGATCACGTGGGCCGGATAGCTGACTTCATCGGCATCAACGCGGATAAAGCCTGGTTTAACGCGCTGGTTCCAGGCGATAAAGTTACGCTCTTCAAACGCCGGTTGCGCGCCAAAATGCTGGATGATGGCGGGCAGCAGACGTTTCAGGAAAGCATCGCTACGACCAAGCTGCATTTCAAAAAACAGACTTTGTGATTCATGAATGGCGGTAGAGCGCGCCAGCGCGACCGGCTGCCCCAGCCACTGACGCGGCAGATTTTGCTCATAGCGGGCGTGCCCGGTTTCATGAACTACGCCAAACAGGGCACTCAGAAGTTCATTTTCATCGTAGCGGGTGGTGATACGGACATCTTCCGGCACGCCGCCGCAGAACGGATGCGCGCTTACGTCCAGTCGCCCGGCGTTAAAATCGAAGCCGAGTACCGTCATCGCTTCCAGCCCCAGTTCACGCTGTGTGGCCACAGGGAACGGGCCGTCTGGCGCAATCAGCGTTTCGCGATACTGCTTGTCGACCACCTGCTGTAGCAGGTCCGGAAGCCAGGATTTCAGGTCGGCGAACAGCACATCCAGGCGGGCGCTGGTCATGTCCGGCTCGAAGATATCCAGCAGGGCGTCATACGGTGAACAGCCTTTCGCCTGGGCGCGGATCTTCGCCTCTTCACGGCTGAGTTTCACCACTTCTTTCAGGTTGGCGCTAAACCCGGTCCAGTCATTAGCCGGACGCTGGGTGCGCCAGGCATGTTCGCACTTGCTGCCCGCCAGCGCTTTGGCTTCCACCAGTGATTCCGGCAGCAGCGCCGCCTGCTGATACTGGCGCGCCATCTCACGCAGGTTGGCCTGTTCAACGTCGTTAAGGTCTTCGAACTGGGCATTGTGCAGCCATTCCCCGACCTTTTTCTCGGTCAGGATTTGATGCTGTAACACGCCCAGTTCCGCCAGTGCTTCACCACGGGCGGTGCTGCCCCCTGGCGGCATCATGGCGAACATGTCCCATCCGGCAATGGCGGAGAGGTGGGAGAAGCGAGAAAGGCGCTGGAAGGTGCGGGTGAGTTGTTGATAATTGCTATTTTCCATAATGCCTCTTGTCTGTATGAATAATTTCCATAATCACCATCAAACCCGGTGGCTTTATGGCTAACCGTTTACCCCTGTACGATAATAGAAAAGTCGTAGTTTCTGCATGTAAAATCAACCGTAAAGATTAAATGATGAATCCCTTTGTGTGGATCATATTTGCTCTTATGGCACTTGACGCAGTACGCGAATTGATAGGGGCATCGTCAATCATGGCGATGTTCTGAGCGGTTAAAGTGCGGGAGCAATAAAAAAGCCCCAACGCTATATTGGGGCCCTAAGGTAAATCCTACCGTTTTAACGTAAGCGGCGATGGAGTCTGCTGCCAACAAATAACGCCAGCATCAGCATCAGCGCAATAAAGCCGCCCACCCCGTTCCAGCCATAGTTATGCCAGAAGACACCGCCCAGCGTACCCGCAATACTTGAACCCAGATAATAACTGAACAAATACAGCGATGACGCCTGACCTTTGGCGCGGCGCGCCCGTGGGCCGATCCAACTGCTGGCGACCGAGTGGGAAGCAAAGAAACCGGCGGTAAAGAGCAGCATGCCGATAAAAATCGCTACCAGGGAAGAGAGCAGGGTTAATAAAAGGCCGGTAAACATAATCGCAATTGAACCGACCATTACCGGGCCACGGCCATATTTAACGGTCATTGCCCCGGCACGCGGTGAACTCCAGGTGCCGGTTAAATAAGCAACGGAAAGTAATCCCACCACCGCTTGGCTTAAAAACCACGGCGATTCCATCAACCGGTAGCCAATGTAATTAAACAGGGTGACGAAGGATCCCATTAACAGGAAACCCTCAAGGAATAATAAGGGCAGCCCTTTATCACGCCAGTGCAGGCGGAAATTAATGAACAGGGTGCGCGGACGTAATGAGCTCGGACGGAAATGGCGGGACTCCGGCAAAATACGCCAGAACATCAGCGCGGAGGCCAGGGCAAAACAGCCAATCGCTGCCAGCGCGATACGCCAGTTAAAGAAGTCGGTGAACACGCCGCTGATCAGACGTCCACTCATGCCGCCAATCGAGTTGCCGCTAATGTACAGCCCCATGGAGAAGGCGACGAAGCTGGGGTGGATCTCTTCGCTCAGGTAGGTCATGCCCACGGCAGCCACCCCGCTGAGTGACAGCCCAACCAGCGCGCGCATGATCAGAATGCCGTGCCAGCTGGTCATCAGCGTGGAGAGCAACGTACAGCACGAAGCGAGCAGCAGCGCCGTCACCATCACTTTCTTACGGCCAATGGCGTCAGACAGCGGGCCGGTAAACAGCAGCCCGATAGCCAGCATGGCAGTCGAAATGGACAGTGAAATACTGCTGTTTGCCGGAGACACGCCAAACTCCTGCGACAGCACGGGCAAAATAGGCTGTACGCAATAGAGCAGAGCGAAAGTGGCCAGTCCGGCGGAGAAGAGCGCCAGGGTGACGCGCATAAATTGGGGGGTACCACGTTTAATAAACTGTGCCGGCAAAGGACGGTTATTTCCATCAACACCACTTGCCGGGAGGGTATCGACGGTAGTTGTACGACTCACTTGAAATCCTTAAGTTTACATCCCGGTCAGGCGGGGATGATTTAAGGGTATGAAAAGGCCATTGTTCTGTCTAATATATTAATAATCTCAAATGATATGTTTAAGATATGAATATCGAGCTGCGTCACCTTCGTTATTTTATTGCCGTCGCCGAAGAACTGCATTTTGGTCATGCGGCGGCGCGGCTGAATATTTCCCAGCCGCCGCTGAGCCAGCAAATCCAGATCCTCGAGCAGCAAATCGGCGCGCGATTGCTGGCGCGCACCAACCGCAGCGTCTCGCTGACGCCCGCAGGCAGGCAATTTCTGGCCGACAGTCGGCAGATACTAAGCCAGGTTGATGATGCGGTTGGCCGGGCGGCCCGCCTGCATCAGGGAGAAACCGGGGATCTGCGCATTGGCTTTACCTCATCGGCACCCTTTATTACGGCGGTGTCGGATACGCTATCATCGTTTCGCCAGCGCTATCCGGATGTACATATCCAGACGCGGGAAATCAATACCCGCGAACAGATTGCCCCGCTCAATGAGGGCAACCTCGATCTTGGGCTGATGCGTAACACGTTGCTGCCCGACACGCTGGCCTGGCAGGTGATTTTGCGCGAACCGCTGCTGGCAATGATTCATCGTGACCACCCCTTAGCGGCAAAAGTGGGCGTGTCTTTGGCTGAACTGGCGCGTGAGCCGTTTGTCTTTTTCGATCCTCATGTTGGTACCGGACTGTATGACGATATCCTCGGGTTGCTGCGCCGCTATAACCTGACGCCGTCGATTACCCAGGAGGTGGGGGAAGCGATGACCATTATTGGCCTGGTGGCGGCAGGGCTCGGGGTGTCGATTTTACCGGCCTCTTTTCGCCGCGTGCAGCTTAATGAGATGCGCTGGGTACCGATCCTGGAAGCGGACGCGGTATCAGAAATGTGGCTGGTATGGGCGAAGCATCATGAACAGGGAACAGCGGCACAGCGTTTCAGAGAACAACTCATTTCTGCGGCGAATGCCTAAAAAATGGTCAGTATACGCCTGCAAAATGTGCGGTAAATCACAAGCCTACGTAAATATTTGACGGCGACTATTGAAGTGCTTCACCATATCCCAAAGTTTATTTCGAGCTCGAAAATAAAGGGAGTAAGTGGTGGTTGCTGATAGTCAGCCTGGGCATATTGATCAAATTAAGCAGACCAATGCAGGGGCTGTCTACCGCCTTATTGATCAGCTTGGCCCGGTGTCGCGCATCGATCTGTCACGTCTGGCGCAGCTTGCGCCTGCCAGTATCACCAAGATTGTGCGGGAAATGCTCGAAGCACACCTGGTTCAGGAAACCGAGATTCAGGAGCCTGGCAGCCGTGGACGGCCTGCTGTCGGGCTGGTGGTGGAGACCGAAGCCTGGCATTACCTCTCTTTGCGCATCAGCCGCGGGGAGATCTTCCTCTCTTTACGTGATTTAAGCAGCAAGCTGGTGGTGGAAGAGCGTCAGGAGCTTCCGCTGATTGACGAAAAGCCGCTGCTGCAGCGCATCATTGTCCATATCGATCAGTTCTTTATTCGCCATCAGCAGAAGCTGGAGCGTTTGACCGCCATCGCCATTACCTTGCCGGGAATTATTGACACGGAAAATGGCATTGTTCACCGCATGCCGTTTTATGAAGACGTGAAAGATATGCCACTGGGTGAAGCGCTGGAAAAGCACACCGGCGTTCCAGTCTATGTCCAGCATGATATCAGCGCCTGGACGATGGCTGAGGCGCTGTTTGGCGCATCGCGCGGGGCACGTGACGTTATCCAGGTGGTTATCGACCATAACGTGGGTGCCGGGGTGATTACCGATGGTCGTCTGCTTCATGCGGGCAGCAGTAGCCTGGTGGAGATCGGTCATACGCAGGTCGACCCGTACGGTAAGCGCTGTTATTGCGGCAACCACGGCTGTCTGGAAACCATTGCCAGCGTGGAGAGCGTGCTGGAGCTTGCACAGTTGCGTATGAGCCAGTCGATGAGCTCAATGCTGCATCAGCAGCCGCTGACGGTTGAGTCGCTGTGTGACGCGGCTCAGCAGGGAGATTTGCTGGCGAAGGACATTATCAGCGGCGTGGGGGCGAACGTCGGGCGTATTCTCGCCATCATGGTGAATTTATTTAATCCGCAAAAAATTCTTATCGGTTCGCCGCTCAGCAAGGCGGCGGATATCCTCTTCCCGGCGATTGCTGACTGCATTCGCCAGCAGTCTCTACCTGCCTACAGCAAGCACATTGCCGTTGAAAGTACCCAGTTTACCAACCAGGGCACCATGGCCGGGGCGGCGCTGGTGAAGGACGCGATGTATAACGGATCGTTGTTGATTCGTTTGTTGCAGGGGTAACATTTTTACACTGTTGTACGAAAAATTGCGCTATCTCAAGCTGAACACCGCAGCCCTAACGTAGACTTTCGCTACTGAATTATTTTCCTGATTTATATTTTCGTAGCATAACGGTGGAGTTAGCGATGCTTAAGCGTTTCTTTGTAACGGGTACTGATACGTCTGTCGGGAAGACAGTTGTGTCCCGCGCGCTGCTACAGGCGTTGGCCGCTGGCGGCAGCACCGTCGCGGGTTACAAGCCGGTCGCTAAAGGGAGTAAAGAGACGCCGGAAGGCCTGCGCAATAAAGATGCGCTGGTGCTGCAAAGCGTGTCATCAATTGAATTACCTTATTCTGCGGTTAACCCGATTGCCTTTAGCGAAGATGAAAGCAGCGTGGCGCACAGTTTCCCGATCAATTACACCCTGCTGTCCAATGGCCTTGCCCGCCTGTGCGATCAGGTTGATCACGTGGTGGTGGAAGGGACAGGTGGCTGGCGCAGTCTGATGAACGATCTGCGCCCGCTCTCCGAATGGGTGGTGCAGGAACAAATGGGTGTGCTGATGGTGGTCGGGATTCAGGAAGGCTGCATCAACCACGCGCTGTTAACGGCACAGGCGATAGCCAGTGACGGTCTGCCGCTGATTGGCTGGGTGGCGAATCGCATCAATCCTGGGCTGGCGCATTATGCCGAAATCATTAACGTGCTGAGCCGTAAACTGCCGGCTCCGCTGGTGGGTGAGCTGCCTTATCTGCCGCGCGCCGAACAGCGCGACCTGGCGCATTACATCAATTTGCAGATGGCGAAAGGGATGCTGATTGCCGAGCGCGTGCTGGTGTAACGGGATGTTGGGTAAGTCCCGGATGCGGCGCGAGCGCCTTATCCGGGCTACGAGTTTGCGCGTGATGGTAAATAGACCGTGGATGGCGGCGCAAGCGCCTTATTTTCGTTACGTTGTCACAAAATGCACCGAACGGTTCCCTCTCCCTTGAGGGAGAGAGTTAGGGTGAGGGGGAAAAGCCGCAATCCCCTCGGATGTTAATATCTCCACCAATCAACGCCACTCTTACGCATCGCTGTGAATATTCAGCACCCGGCGAGTTCTGCCGGAACTCAGGTAATCGGCAATATAATCCTGCGAAATTTCCCCGTTATAGCGCCCGGCCTCATCTACAATTGGCATCCAGCTGGTATTACTTTCATACAGCTTCGACAGCACTACGCGTAGGTTATCCTCGGCTTTGCCGGTGATGCGGAACGGATGCAGCAGCGCCGCACAGCTATCCTGCGCGCCACGGGCTTCCCGGCGCTTCACAAAGCCCAACGGCTTACCGTCGGCATCCACCACCGTAATCGCCCGGATATCGTTATCATCCATAATCGAGAAGGCTTCCTGCGCCGCCGTTGATTCGCGCACCGTCAGCGTCGGCTGCTGATCGGTGACGTCGCCCGCGGAAACCAGCAGCAGACGTTTCAGCGTGCGGTCCTGGCCAACGAAAGAGCCGACAAACTCGTTGGCCGGTTTTGCCAGCAGCTCATCCGGGCTGGCACACTGCACAATGCGTCCCTGGCGGAACACCGCAATGCGGTCCCCCAGCTTCAGCGCCTCATCAATATCGTGGCTGACCAGCATGACGGTCTTTTTCAGCGCACGCTGCATCTCCAGGAACTGGTTCTGGATCACTTCACGGTTAATCGGGTCGACCGCGCCAAACGGTTCATCCATCAGCAGTACCGGCGGATCCGCCGCCAGCGCGCGAATCACCCCGATACGCTGCTGCTGGCCGCCGGACATCTCACGCGGGTAGCGATGGAGGAATTTTTTCGCATCCAGCGCCACCATCTCCATTAACTCTTCGGCACGGCTCTTACAGCGGGCTTTATCCCATCCCAGCATCCGTGGCACCACGGTAATGTTCTCTTCGATGGTCATATTGGGAAACAGACCGATCTGCTGGATGACATAGCCCAGGTTGCGGCGCAGGGTGACGATGTCCATCTCGCTGGTGTCCTGGTCGTTGATGGTGATTTTCCCGCTGCTGGGCATAATCAGACGGTTAATCATTTTCAGTGTGGTCGTTTTACCGCAGCCGGACGGGCCTAACAGCACGCACATGTCACCTTCCGGCACGTGCAAATTAATGCTGTCGACGGCCTTCACGGTCTGGCCATTTTTCTGGGTAAATTGTTTGGTCAGATTTTCCAGTTTAATCATTATCGAATCCCCTTCGGTGTCAGAACCACCTGCAAGCGATGCAGCAGCCAGTCAAGCACAATAGCCAGTAAACAGATCATCAGCGCCCCCGCAATTAGCATGCGGATATCGCTACCGCCAATACCATTAAGCAACAACAGTCCCAGACCACCGGCACCGATCACCGCTGCAATGGCCATTACGCCAATATTCATTACTACGGCGGTACGAATGCCGCCGAAAATCACCGGCAGCGCCATCGGGATTTCCACCCAGCGCAGACGCTGCCAGAAGGTCATGCCGATCCCGCGTCCGGCTTCGCGCAGGCCGGGCGGCAGACTGTCCAGCGCCGTATGGGTGTTACGCACAATCGGCAGCAGGGAATAGAGGAACACGGCGGTGATAGCGGGCAGGGCGCCAATCCCCTGGCCGACCAGCGAGAACAGCGGGATCATCAGGCCAAACAGGGCGATAGACGGAATGGTCAGCACAATGGTCGCCAGCCCCAGAACCGGTGTCGCCAGCCATTTATGCCGCACGATCAGGATCCCCAGCGGAACGCCAATCACAATCGCCAGACCGACGGCCAGCAACACCAGCCAGAGGTGTTGAAGCGTGAGCGTTGCCAGATAGCCCAAGTTATCCATCATGTAGTGAATCGTATCCATAGGCGCTCCTTACAGCAGACCTTTCTCATGCAGGAAGTCGTGCGCCACCTGCTGCGGCGTCTGATGATCGATATCGACTTTTGCGTTGAGCGTCATGATGACGTCGTTATTGAGCAGACCAGAAAGCGTATCCAGCGCCTCTTCCAGCCCCGGATTGGCCTCTAGCGTGTCTTTACGCACCACCGGCGTCACGGCATAGCTGGGGAAGAAGCCTTTGTCATCTTCCAGCACTTTCAAATCGAAGCCTTTTACCCGGCCATCGGTGGTGTAAACCAGCCCGGCGTCCACAAAGCCATCACGCACGGCGTTATAGACCAGACCGGGGTCCATCTGGCGGATTTGCGGCCTGTCAAGCTTGAGGTTATAGGCCTGCTGGAAGGGCGTCATACCGTCACTACGCCCGGCGAATTCGAGATCCAGCTCCAACAGCCAGTTGTGTTTCGGGTCGGTCTGACGAATCTGTTCAATTTTAGCCACCATGTCTGACATGGTGTTGATGTGCTCGGCCTCGGCGCGTTTACGCTGCATGGCAAAAGCGTAGGTATTGTTCATGTTGGCGGGTTTTAGCCACACCAGACCGTGCTTCGCGTCCAGACGTTTTACCGTTTCGTAAGACTGCTCTGGCGTCATGCGCTCTTTAATGTGGTTAAAGATAATCAATGAGGTGCCGGTATATTCCCACGTCATATCAATCTGCTTGTTGATCATCGCATTACGGGAAATCACCGTTGCAATATTGGTTTGCGGCTGTACCTGAAACCCTTTCTTTTGCAGATACTGCACTGTCAGAGCCGACAGGATGTGCTGCTCAGTAAAACTTTTGGTCGCCAGAATCAGCGGAGCCGCGTGTACGCTCGCGGTGAACAGCAGCGTGGCACTCAGTAGCCCCAGCAGGCGGGAAGTCAGTCTCATAGGGATTCCTTTTCTTGTTATCAGGCCGCGTGCGGGCTCAGGTAACGCCCAAGCGCCGCCAGCAGCACGTCCAGAATCAGCGCGAACAGGGCGGTGGTGGCGGCCCCGAGGATCAGCGTTGGGAAATCATTCAGGTAGATACCCGGGAAGATCAGCTCGCCATAACTGCTGGCCCCGATCAAAAACGCCAGCGGTGCGGTCCCCACGTTGATGGCTGTGGCGATACGTACCCCGGAGAGGATCACTGGCAGCGCGTTGGGCAATTCCACCTGATACAGCCGCTGCCATTTGGTCATGCCGATACCGTTCGCCGCTTCCAGCAGCGAGGCCGGAACCGAGCACAGCCCGGCGTAGGTGTTACGCACAATGGGCAGCAGAGATGCCAGGAACAGGGCAATGATGGCGGGCTTATCACCGATGCCGATGATGACCATCGCCAGGGCGAGTACGGCCAGCGGCGGCAGGGTGTTACCAACGTTAAAGATTTGCATCACGTATTCGGCGACACCGCGCGCAGCCGGGCGGCTAAGCGCAATCCCGCTGGGAATACCGACCAGCAGAGCAAAGAACATTGAGCTGAACACCAGAATTAAGTGCTGTTGCCCGAGGTAGAGCAAATCCACCTGACGGGTTTTGATCGTTTCCAGACCAATACCCCAGACCAGGAGCGCCAGTACGACGATGATCGCCGCAATAAACAGCAGGGCGCGTGAGAGTGCGGAAATTTGCATTGCAGTGTGTCTCCCTGTTTGCATGCGTTATGGCAACGGAAGGTTGCGTGTTGTTATGCCATGTTCGGCAGGGTATTTGAGCTATAGCAACCACCTGGGAAGGATTCCAGTTTGCGGAGAATCTTTTAAGGTGCAGATTTTGCAGATGATTTGCGCCATCGCTGATGGCGTACAGGCTGACGGGGTACGTAAAGAATTGTCTTAAAAATGCGCCCATAAAGTGACGTTGTCACCTATGGGCGCAGAAGGCAGGGTTAACGGTGGAATGTTTTTTGGGCAACCGGCATCAATAAACGGCTCTGCCAGTCATTCAGCGTCAACTGTGCGAGGGTACCCGCCGCCTGCCAGAACGGATGGTCAGCTTCTGCCACAAAAACCTCGAGAAAACGCCCGGCCCACGGCAGGAAATGCCAGGCCAGCAGTTCATCGCAGGCGGCGTAGCGCTGATTTTCATCCAGCCATGCCGCCAGCATCAGCAGGGTGCCAAAATGGTCTTCCGGCTCATTCTGCTGCGTATCCCAGGCGATGTGGTTGTCGCGCATCCACTGGCGCAGTTCCAGCGTGGATTCGCCAAACAGCACGCTCTCTTTATCCAGCCAGACAGACCCCCAGGGCGGCGCAGGCAGCGCCCACGGTCCGATAAACAGCCGCTGCCAGGCCTGGGGAATGCTTTCCTCGCATTCAGCGGAGAATAACGGCACCAGCGGTGCCAGCGCGTCCTGCGCCATCGGCCACTGGGTTTGCCATTCGCCCTGGCTGAATGCCGCGATCAGCGCCTGTGCCTGCTCGCTGTCCGGCGGGTAGTAGAACAATCCGCCCAGCACCCGCGCGGAAAAAGCAAAATCGTCAGTGTGTAAAGTGTCAGTCATTACGTTCCCTGAATCTGTGGTTAACCTGCAACCGCCATGCCGACGGTCATGTGCAATCCGTAGAACAGACCACGGCCAATCAACTCGCCCACAACAACCAGTGCGACGCCGGCGACCAGGCTTGCCGCACGCGGTTGTTTACGCATGACCAGCGGGCAGATCCAGCAGCCGAGACCCGCCACCAGCAACACCATGCGCCAGACCTGCATTTCGCTGTACGCCGGGACCAGCATGCTGGCTTGCTGCACGGAACTGTGTATTCCGGCAAGGCTCATTCCTTGCAGAATAACCAGACCCAGGCTTGCCAGCAACGCCACCACGCTCAGCGAGGCGAAGGTCGCGCCGTTGAAGGTGGTTTTCGCCAGACGCAGCAGCAGCGCTGCCAGCAGCGGACCACCGAGCAGCATGGTCAGGAAGAATCCTGTCGTGGTGTAACCGTTATGCCAGGTCGGAACGGTGTCAATCTGGTAAACACGGGTCATCGCCCAGACAAACACCACGCCCAGCACCATGCTGATAATCAGCCAGATTTTGCCCAGCGCAGCGGACATTTTCCCGAGCACCGTGACCAGCCACCAGAAACCGCCGACGGCGAAGAAAATCGAGCCCGCCGCGATTTCATTACTCAGCGCAGAGGCACCCACGCGGTTTAACGAATTAAACGCGCGCAGGGGTGAACCCAGGTGCATCATGGAGGCGATAAAACCAATCCCCATCAGCACCCAAAGCAAGAACATGCTCAGCGTGATGCGGCGCTGAGCGGCCGCATCGTCTTTCGCTGCCATCCAGCCCATGCCGGTGACGATCAGGCCACCCGCCACACATTGCCCCAGTACCGTAAACAGCACTAACGGCCATTCATGCCATCCGTTACCCATCTCACACCTCCAGCGGATTTGCCAGATAGCCGGTGGTATCCCCAGTCGGGCGGCTGTTGGCATTAGGTTTAATCACGATGCACGGCTTCGTAAAGTGCGGCGCCGGGAGCGGGGCAACCGCCGCCAGCTCGCCGTGTTTTTTGCGTAGCTCTTCAATCGGGCCGAAGTCCAGCGCGCGCAACGGGCAGGATTCCACGCAAATCGGCTTGTGGCCGTCGGCGACGCGGCTGTAGCAGCCATCGCACTTGGTCATATGGC
>NZ_CBFFRL010000135.1:0-13150 GCF_965644215.1 Phytobacter sp. V69 | reverse complement strand
TATCGGTAGTTAACCCTTCCTCCTACACTCTCCACAATCATGTCCGAGCGTTGCACTTATTATCTGAATTCGCGGTTTACTAAACTTAATAACGGAAATAAAAATACCGCAATATTTCTATGGTTTATTGGGTTTTGTTCTAATTTACGATAAGGATTGTTATGACTTTCGAAAATGGTGGTGCGGCGGCGACACCTTCCCGGAATTTTGTGTTCCAGGGAAGTGGCGCGGGATATTTCTAGATTTGGCTGGTCAACATCTTACTGACCATCATCACCCTCGGGTTGTTTTTACCCTGGGCGCTGGTGCGTGCCCGCCGTTATTTTTATGAGAATACGGATCTGGAAGGTGCGCGTTTTTCTTATCACGCGACGGGCAGTTCGGTATTTGTTGGCTGGCTTTGCCTGATTGTCCTCTACATCATATTTCTGGTTAACATGGCGCATAATAACTTCCTGTTATCCCTCTGTATGATAGGGCTATTTTTACTCTTTTTCCCCTGGCTGGTAACGCAAGGTTTACGTTATCAAATGCTGATGACGGAAATTAATAATGTCCGCTTCAGTTTTTACGCAAGCCCGGTACGTGCCTGGTGGGTGATGATGGGTTGCCCGCTGTTAATCATGGTAGTGTCCATTCTGATTTTCTCTGGTTTGATGACCGGCACGATGAGCACGGGTTCATATACGGCGATGTTTGTGGGTATTGGTATTGGCTCACTGGGTCTGCTGGTGGGCACGGCCATTATGCAGGGCGTTTATACCGCGCAGTGGTACGGCATGCTGGTGAATAACCTGCAATACGGTACGCAGAAATTTGCCGGTACTTTCTCGATCAAGAAATGCATTCTGATTGCGCTGTTCTCCATGCTGCTGCTGTTTCCGTTCCTTGCGCTGGCATTGTTTATTGTCGTTCCGGCGTTTATGACCCTGATGCAGTACTCTGCGATGGTGGGTGATAACCCTGAGCAACTGGCGATGCTGGCTGGGCCGTTCTACGGCAAGATGGCGCTGGCGTACTTTATCTATATCTTCGGCGCGATTTTCTGCTTTATCTACGCCTTCGTGAAAATGCGTAACTACATTTATGCGCAGGTGAGCCTGGCGGAAAACATTCGCTTCTCCTCCACCGTGACCATCAGTCGTGTGATGTGGCTGTCGATTACCAACGTGCTGGTGTGCATGATCACGCTGTTCCTCGCGTGGCCGTGGGCGAAGGTGCGTTTCACCCGCTATGTGCTGGAAAATACCCATGTGCACGGCGAGTTGCAGAACCTGACCCTGGAAAATCACGGTCAGCAACCAGCAAAAGATCCGGCGAACCTGCTGGCGCGCGGGCTGTCCTTCTTCCCGGCGGTGTTTTAACTCATCCGTTCCCGGATGCGGCGTAAACGCCTTATCCGGGCTACGTGATATTCGCCGCCATGGGGTGTTTGTAGCCCCGGTAAGCGCAGCGCCACCGGGGATTACCTGAGAGCTCCACCCTGAATTGGGGGCAAAAAAAGCCGGGCTATCGAAGCCCGGCTTTTTCATGTGCAGTCTGATTACAGCGCGGCAATAACGGCCTGCTGTTCGATCAGTTTGGCTTTGGCCTCTGCGTAGCCGTCCAGCTTCTCACGCTCTTTGGCAATCACCGCTTCCGGTGCGCGCGCCACAAAACCTTCGTTGGACAGTTTGCTCTCGATGCGGCCAATCTCACCTTCGATTTTCGCCACTTCTTTCGCCAGACGTGCCAGCTCGTCTTCTTTGTTAATCAGACCCGCCATTGGGATCAGCAACTCTGCGCCATCGATAATCTTGGTCACGGAAACCGGACCTTTGTCATCCGCAGGCAGCACGGTGATGCTTTCCAGACGCGCCAGGTTCAGCAGGAAGCTGCGGTTATCGTTCACACGACGCTCCGCATCTTTACTGCAACCACGCAGCAGCAGCTCCAGCGGTTTACCCGGGGAGATGTTCATCTCGGCACGAATATTACGTACCGCGACGATCGCCTGTTTCAGCCATTCAGTGTCAGCCAGTGCGGCTTCATCCACCTGCGCGGCATCGTACTGCGGAATCGGCTGCAGCATGATGGTGTCGGCGGTAATGCCTTTCAGCACTTTCACACGCTGCCAGATGGTCTCGGTGATAAACGGAATGATTGGGTGCGCCAGACGCAGCAGCGCTTCCAGCACGTTCACCAGCGTATTACGCGTACCGCGCAGTTCCGCCTCTATGCCACCGGTCATTACTGGCTTGGTCAGCTCCAGATACCAGTCACAGAACTGGTTCCAGGTGAATTCGTACAGGATGCCGGCCGCGATATCGAAGCGGTAGTTATCCAGCGCTTCACGGTAGGCTTTCACGGTCTGGTTGAATTCCGCGAGGATCCAGCGATCTGCCAGGGACAGCACCATGTCGCCGCCGTTGAAGCCACAATCCTGATCTTCGGTGTTCATCAGCACGAAACGGCTGGCGTTCCACAGCTTGTTACAGAAGTTGCGATAACCTTCCAGACGCTTCATATCCCAGTTGATGTCGCGGCCGGTAGAGGCCAGCGCCGCCAGGGTGAAGCGCAGGGCGTCGGTGCCGTGCGGCTCGATACCGTTCGGGAACTGTTTCTCAGTACGCTTGGCAATTTTCTCAGCCAGCTGCGGCTGCATCATGTTGCCGGTACGTTTTTCCAGCAGATCTGCCAGAGAGATACCGTCCACCATATCCAGCGGGTCGATAACGTTACCCTTGGATTTGGACATTTTCTGGCCTTCGTCATCGCGAATCAGGCCGGTCATGTACACGGTATGGAACGGTACCTGCGGCTTGCCGTTTTCATCTTTGATGAAGTGCATGGTCATCATGATCATGCGGGCAATCCAGAAGAAGATGATGTCAAAGCCAGAGACCATTACGGTGCTCGGGTGGAACTGACGCAGGGCATCGGTGTTTTCCGGCCAGCCGAGAGTGGAGAAGGTCCACAGGGCGGAGGAGAACCAGGTATCCAGTACGTCGTCGTCCTGACGCAGCGCAACGTCGGCACCGAGGTTGTTTTCCTGACGCACTTCGTCTTCGGTGCGGCCAACGTAGACATTGCCGTCGTTGTCATACCAGGCCGGGATGCGGTGACCCCACCACAGCTGGCGGGAGATACACCAGTCCTGAATATCGCGCATCCAGGAGAAGTACATGTTTTCGTACTGTTTCGGCACGAACTGGATATCACCGTTCTCAACCGCTTCCACTGCCGGTTTTGCCAGCACGTCGGCACGGACATACCACTGGTCGGTCAGCATCGGTTCGATAACCACGCCGCCACGATCGCCGTACGGAACGGTCAGGTCGTGCGGTTTGATCTCTTCCAGCAGGCCCAGGGCGTCAACGGCAGCAACCACTGCTTTACGCGCGGCAAAACGCTCCAGCTTCTGGAATTCAGCCGGGATTGTGCTTTCGTAAACGTCGGATTCTTCGCCTTTGGTGTCATACACTTCTGCGCTTTCACGGATATCGCCGTCAAAGGTCAGAATGTTGATCATCGGCAGGGCGTGGCGACGGCCAACTTCATAGTCATTGAAGTCGTGTGCCGGGGTGATTTTTACGCAGCCGGTGCCTTTTTCCATGTCGGCGTGTTCGTCGCCCACAATCGGAATGCGGCGGTTTACCAGCGGCAGAACCACATATTTGCCAATCAGATCTTTGTAACGCGGGTCTTCCGGGTTAACGGCCACGCCGGTATCGCCCAGCAGGGTTTCCGGACGGGTGGTGGCGACCACCAGGTAATCTTTGCCGTCGGCAGTTTTTGCGCCATCAGCCAGCGGGTAGCGAATGTGCCACATGGACCCTTTGGACTCGCGGTTTTCTACTTCGAGGTCGGAAATCGCGGTGCGCAGTTTCGGGTCCCAGTTCACCAGGCGCTTACCACGGTAAATCAGGTCTTCTTTGTACAGGCGGACAAAGACTTCTTTCACGGCGTTGGAGAGGCCTTCGTCCATGGTGAAGCGTTCGCGTTCCCAGTCCACGGAGTTGCCCAGACGGCGCATCTGGCGGGTGATGGTGCCGCCGGATTCTGCTTTCCACTGCCAGATTTTGTCGATAAAGGCATCGCGACCGTAATCGTGGCGGGTTTTACCTTCTTCGGCGGCAATCTTACGCTCAACTACCATCTGGGTTGCGATACCCGCGTGATCGGTACCGGCCTGCCACAGGGTGTTTTTACCCTGCATGCGCTGGTAGCGAATCATGGTATCCATGATGGTCTGCTGGAAGGCGTGACCCATGTGCAAACTGCCGGTGACGTTCGGCGGAGGGATCATGATGCAGAAGCTTTCCTGGCTTTCATCGCCATTCGGTTTGAAGTAGCCCTGCTTTTCCCAATGCTCGTAAAGCGGCTGTTCGATCTCTTGGGGGTTGTATGTCTTTTCCATTATTTCCAGGTTGCCGTGTTCAGGTTGAAACCAGCCATGCGATAGGCTTTATAGCGTTCGCGAGCCAGTTGTTTCAAAGAATCTTCATGAGGGACAAAGTCTATCACTTCTGTGAAAGCGGTGGCAAAATCTGCAAAGTTTGTACGCAAACTGATGAGAATGTCGCGCGGGCTGCTGTTACGCTTTTGCGGCCAGGCAATCTCAACAGGCGCACCGCCCCTTGGGCCTTCACCCGCCAGGTTGTGCGGCACAAAACTTTCCGGCGGCCTTGCCCACAGCGCTTCATCCAGTCGCAGCGCCTGCTGTTCGTCTTCGCAGGCAATCAGCACGCGTTTGCCATTGCGCCAACGTTCTGCGGCAACCTCACACACCAGTTGCTCCACGGCGCTCAGGCCGTCTTGCTGTGCATCGTTGTCCAGAAGATAAAAGGTCGCATTCTTCATATCTATACCCGTCGTCTTTCAAGTTGCCTCATTGTTGGCTGCCTTCACGCACCCCAGTCACATAGTAAACTATGCTCCTGGGGATTTGTTCAGTTGCCGCCGCGATGCAACTCGAAATCCATAGGGTATAGAATTCTTATTGCTCGAGCCTGTAAGCCCGGTAAGCGTAGCGCCACCGGGCATCAGACGGCAATTACTCTTCGCCAGTAAACCCGGCGCGGTTCAGCAGGAACTGCGACAGCATAGCCACCGGGCGGCCGGTTGCACCTTTGGCTTTACCGGAACGCCACGCGGTACCGGCGATGTCCAGGTGCGCCCAGTTGTACTTACGGGCAAAGCGTGACAGGAAGCACCCGGCGGTAATCGCCCCACCAGGACGGCCGCCAATGTTCGCCATATCGGCAAAATTGGAATCCAACTGCTCGTAGTACTCATCACCCAACGGCAGACGCC
Organism: Phytobacter sp. V69; assembly: GCF_965644215.1. NCBI lineage: Bacteria > Pseudomonadati > Pseudomonadota > Gammaproteobacteria > Enterobacterales > Enterobacteriaceae > Phytobacter > Phytobacter sp. V69. Next base: position 7,855 of record NZ_CBFFRL010000135.1, on the reverse strand, counting down.
ATGCGCGGTCACCCGCCTGTTCAGACGCGCCAATCAGCTCGTGTGCCAGCGGATTGTGGTTCGACATCAGCCCGGTGATGTGATGGCCCAGAGCAATCACGCAGGCACCGGTCAGAGTCGCCACATCGATAACCGCTTCCGGCTCGAAGCGCTCAACATAGGTTAAGACGTCGCACAGCACCAGACGGCCTTCGGCATCGGTATTCAATACTTCAACAGTCTGGCCAGACATGGTGGTCAGCACGTCGCCCGGACGATAAGCCCGCCCGCCCGGCATGTTTTCACAGCCCGCCAGCACGCCGATAACGTTAATCGGTAACTGCAGCTCGGCCACCATGCGCATTACGCCGTACACCGCCGCCGCGCCGCACATGTCGTACTTCATCTCGTCCATGCCTTCGGCAGGCTTGATGGAGATACCGCCGGAGTCGAACGTCAGCCCTTTACCGACCAGCACAATCGGGCGCACGTCTTCTGCCGGGTTGCCTTTATATTCGATAACCGACATCAGTGATTCGTTCTGCGAACCATTGCCGACCGCCAGGTAAGAGTGCATCCCCAGCTCTTTCATCTGCTGTTCGCCGATGACGCGGGTGATGACGTTTTTGCTGTACGAGTCAGCCAGTTGACGGGCCTGAGAAGCCAGATAGGCGGCGTTACAGATGTTCGGCGGCATGTTGCCGAGATCTTTCGCCGCTTTAATACCAGCCGCAATCGCCAGACCGTGCTGGATCGCGCGCTCGCCGCTTGTCAGTTCGCGACGGGTCGGGACGTTGAAAACCATTTTACGCAGCGGGCGACGCGGCTCGCTTTTGTTGGTTTTCAACTGATCGAAGCTGTACAGCGACTCTTTCGCCGTCTCCACCGCCTGGCGTACTTTCCAGTAGGTGTTGCGGCCTTTAACGTGCAGCTCGGTCAGGAAGCAGACGGCTTCCATTGAACCGGTATCATTCAGGGTGTTAATGGTTTTCTGGATGACCTGCTTGTACTGGCGTTCATCCAGCTCGCGTTCTTTGCCGCAACCAATCAACAGAATGCGTTCGGAGAGGACGTTTGGAACATGGTGCAGCAGCATGGTCTGGCCCGGTTTGCCTTCCAGTTCGCCACGGCGCAGCAGGGCGCTGATGTATCCGTCGCTGATCTTGTCGAGTTGCTCGGCAATCGGAGAGAGGCGGCGCGGCTCAAAAACACCCACAACGATGCAGGCACTCCGCTGTTTCTCCGGGCTACCGCTTTTTACACTGAACTCCATGCACTACGCTCCTGAATCTTAAAGACAACGGCGGCGGCTACGGATAGAATTGCAAGCTTTCGTAACTCGGTTCCGCTGTTGCGGTGACTTCGTGTTAATCTTAACGATACTTAGGTTTCGGCACGTCAGATCCGGGTCTGAAACGTTTTACCGCTGAGTATATTAATCTTAGCGATGATTTCGACGACTCAAGAGAATAAATGACGTTTAAGCCACGAAACAAGCGATTTTCCAGTAAAAAGACTGGTTTTTACGGGCGTAATGTAAAGTGATAATCATAAGATATCTTGCGCGGGAGACGCTAAAAAGCCAGTTTGCGATCCTCTTCATCCTGCTTCTGATCTTCTTCTGTCAGAAACTGGTAAGGATCCTCGGCGCAGCGGTCGACGGCGAAATCCCTACGAACCTGGTGCTCTCGCTACTGGGCCTCGGCGTGCCTGAGATGGCGCAACTTATCCTGCCGCTCAGTCTGTTCCTCGGCCTGCTGATGACGCTGGGCAAACTTTATACCGAAAGTGAAATTACGGTCATGCACGCCTGCGGCCTGAGCCGCGCCGTGCTGGTCAAAGCGGCGATGATTCTGGCGCTGTTCACCGGCGCGCTGGCGGCCGTCAACGTGATGTGGCTCAGTCCCTGGTCATCACGCCATCAGGAAGTGGTGCTGGCGGATGCCAAAGCCAACCCTGGCATGGCCGCACTGGCGCAAGGGCAGTTCCAGCAGGTGTCTGATGGCAACTCGGTGATGTTTATCGAAAGCGTGCAGGGCAGCAAATTCAACGATGTCTTCCTTGCGCAGATTCGCCCGAAAGGCAACGCTCGCCCGTCGGTGGTGGTGGCTGATTCCGGTCATCTTTCGCAGTTGAAAGACGGTTCTCAGGTGGTGCGTTTAAACCAGGGCACCCGCTTTGAAGGCACGGCGCTGCTGCGTGATTTCCGCATCACCGATTTTAAAGATTATCAGGCGATTATCGGCCACCAGGCGGTGACGCTGGATCCGGACGATACCGAGCAGATGAAACTCGGCACCCTGTGGCGCACCGATAACCCGCGTGCTCAGGCCGAGTTCCACTGGCGCCTGACGCTCATATTCACCGTATTTATGATGGCGCTGATGGTCGTGCCGCTCAGCGTGGTTAACCCACGTCAGGGCCGCGTACTGTCAATGCTGCCTGCCATGCTGCTGTATCTGGTGTTCTTCCTGCTGCAAACCTCTCTGCGCTCCAATGCCGCGAAAGGCAAAATCGATCCGTTGATTTGGATGTGGGCGGTTAACCTGGTGTACCTGGCGCTGGCGATTGGTCTGAACTTGTGGGATACGGTGCCGATGCGTCGGATCCGCGCCCGTGTGATGGGCAGAGGAGCGGTATAATGCAGGCGTTTGGCGTACTTGACCGCTATATCGGTAAAACCATTTTTACCACCATCATGATGACGCTGTTCATGCTGGTGTCGCTCTCCGGCATCATCAAGTTTGTCGACCAGTTGAAAAAGGCTGGGCAGGGCAGTTACGACGCGCTGGGGGCGGGGCTGTATACCATCCTCAGCGTGCCAAAAGATATTCAGATTTTCTTCCCGATGGCCGCACTGCTTGGCGCGTTGTTAGGCCTGGGGATGCTGGCTCAGCGTAGCGAGCTGGTGGTGATGCAGGCATCCGGCTATACCCGCCTACAGGTGGCGTTGTCGGTGATGAAAACCGCGATCCCGCTGGTGCTGCTGACCATGGCGATTGGCGAGTGGGTGGCACCGCAGGGCGAGCAGATGGCGCGTAACCAGCGTGCGCAGTCGATGTACGGCGGTTCGCTGCTCTCGACGCAACAGGGGCTGTGGGCGAAAGACGGCCACACCTTTGTTTATATCGAGCGCGTGAAGGGTGATGACGAGCTGGGCGGCGTGAGCATTTACGCGTTCAACGATCAGCGTCGGTTGCAGTCCGTGCGCTATGCCGCCTCGGCGAAATTCGATAAAGACACCAAGATGTGGCGGCTCTCGCAGGTGGATGAATCTAACCTGAGCGACCCGAAACAAGTGACCGGCACACAGACGTTAAACGGTACCTGGAAGACCAACCTCACCCCCGACAAACTGGGCGTGGTGGCGCTGGACCCGGATGCGCTGTCGATTAGCGGCCTGCACAATTACGTGAAGTACCTGAAATCGAGCGGTCAGGATTCCGGGCGTTATCAATTGCAGATGTGGAGAAAAATCTTCCAGCCGCTTTCGGTGGCGGTGATGATGCTGATGGCGCTGTCGTTTATCTTCGGCCCGCTGCGTAGCGTGGCGATGGGCGTACGTGTGATGACGGGTATCAGCTTCGGCTTTGTCTTCTACGTGCTCGACCAGATCTTCGGCCCGCTGACGCTGGTGTACGGCATTCCGCCGGTGGTTGGCGCGCTGCTGCCAAGCGCCTCGTTCTTCTTAATCAGCCTGTGGCTGATTATGCGCAAGAACTAAATCCCTTTCTGTTTTTCTCCCGGATGCGGCGTAAACGCCTTATCCGGGCTACGTTTCCTTCCCCCAACGATCATGTAGCCAGGCTAAGCGAAGCGCCAGCCGGGGCATGTCCCTTTCTCCCTCTCTCCGCGGGAGAAGGCCGGGGTGAGGGCATCAGACCGCACGAAAGGCAAAACGCCACCCCATCAGTAAATTCCGTTCTTGAAAACGTAATACGTAGCGCAGACTATGCTTTGCATACGGTTCACAAAAAATTCAGGAAGCTATGTCCAGATTCTTCTTTAATGACCGCAAACAACTGGTCAATGACGCCATTGAAGGAATGGTGATTTCCGCTCCCCACGGCAATTTAGTACGACTCGACATCGACCCCGCTATCCGTATTGTTGCCCGCGCCGACTGGGACAAATCCCGCGTCGCGGTGATCTCCGGCGGGGGCTCCGGCCACGAACCCGCCCATGCTGGCTTTGTCGGCAAAGGGATGCTCACCGCTGCCGTCTGCGGCGACGTCTTTGCCTCGCCCAGCGTGGATGCCGTCCTCAACGCCATCGTGGCGGTAACCGGCGATCGCGGCTGCCTGCTGATCGTCAAAAACTACACCGGCGACCGCCTCAACTTCGGCCTGGCGGCTGAAAAAGCCAAACGTTACGGCCTGAAAGTGGAAATGGTGATTGTCGCCGACGATATCGCCCTGCCGGACAACAAACAGCCGCGCGGCATCGCCGGCACTGCGCTGGTGCACAAAATCGCAGGCTACGCCGCCGAACACGGTAAATCCTTAAGTGAAGTGCGCGACATCGCCCAGCAGGCCTGTGACAGCGTCTGGAGTCTGGGGTTGGCGATGGAGACCTGCAACCTGCCGGGCAGCGGTGATGAAGACGACCGCATCCAGCGCGGACAGGTCGAGCTGGGCCTCGGTATTCACGGCGAACCGGGTGCGAGCACCGTCGACACCTACAACAGCCAGCAGCTTATCGACACGCTGATCAAACCGCTCAAAGAGCTGGCCGACAACGACCGCGTCGCGGTGTTAATCAACAACCTTGGCGGCGTCTCGGCGCTGGAGATGGCCCTGCTCACCAAAGAGCTGGCGCACTCGGCGCTGAAAGAGCAGATTGCATACCTGATTGGCCCCGCGCCGCTGGTCAGTTCGCTGGATATGAAAGGGTTCTCTCTCTCGCTGCTACGCCTGAACGAGACCTTCGAGAAAGCCATCAATGCCGATGTGCAAACCGTCGGCTGGCAAAAACCGGTGCCGTTCGCGCCGATGAAAACCCAGCGCCACAGCCCGGTTTACAATCAGCTGGAAATTGAGCCATCAGAAAACCCGCAGGTCAGAACGCTGGTCTCTGCGGTGGCGCAGACGCTGATTGGGCTGGAAAACCGCCTGAATGCGCTGGATGCCAAAGTGGGTGATGGCGATACCGGATCGACCTTCGCCGAAGGGGCGCGGGAAATCGCTCAGTTTCTGGAGCAGGGCAAGCTTCCACTGAACAATACCGCGCAGTTGCTGCAACTGGTGGGAGAGCGGCTGGCGACGGTGATGGGTGGCTCCAGCGGCGTGCTGATGTCGATCTTCTTTACCGCCGCAGGCCAGTCGGTGCATGACGGTAAGTCATTGCCGGAAGCGTTGCTGCGCGGGCTGAATCAGATGAAACACTACGGTGGCGCAGACCTGGGTGACCGGACGCTGATCGACGCGCTGCAACCGGCGCTGGAAGCCCTGCGCGATAGCGGGCTGGATGCCGCAGCGTCTGCGGCAAAAGCGGGTGCCGAGAAAACGGCGACTATGCCAAAAGCCGGTGCAGGCCGCTCATCCTATGTAAACAGCGAGAACCTCGAAGGGGTGCAGGACCCCGGTGCCGTGGCCATTGCAGAAGTGCTTGCGGCGATAAAGGGTTAAGTCGCTGACCGGGTGGCTTGCGCCGCCCGGTCATACAGAACAACTCAGCAGGTGAAACCCATCACCAGATAGATAAGAAAAGCCACAAACCCGGTCACCAGCGCATAGGGAAACTGTGTGCGAATATGTTCAATATGCTCGCAGTTTGTTGCCATTGAAGCCACGATAGCATCGCTGGAGATGGGTGATGTCATGTCGCCGAAAATCGAACCCGCAATCGCCGCGCCAATCATATACTCAACCGGGATTCCCACCGAGACGCCTAACTGCACGCCGATGGGGATCATGATGGCGAAGGTGCCCCATGAAGTGCCGGTAGCCAGTGACATCACGGCGCTAATGAGGAAGATAAAGCCAATCGCGACGCCACCCGGTATAACGCCTGAGGTAACAGAGGCAATATATTGCCCGGTGTTCAGATCGGCGGATACCTGACCCATCAGGAAAGCCAGCACCATAATGGAACTGATTTTGACCATGCTGGCGTAACCGATATAGATCTCTTTAAAGAAATTCTCGACGTTTAATATGCCGCGCAGAGTAAACCAGATAAACGACACGACGGTACCGAACACCACTCCGGAATAGACGGACATTGACCCGCTGCCCTTGGAGAATTGCCCGTCACCGGTAATGTACAAGGCGACTGGCACCATCAGCACAGTTGAAAGAATCGGAATAAAGAAATTCCACAACGAGTTACAGGCAGGATGATCGATGATGTCCTCATCCACCGCCTGCTCAATGTATTCCTGCTCGTTGATATTTTCCGTAAAGCGGATTTCGGCTTTTTTCATCGGTCCCCAGGAGAACCCGGAAAGGATATAGAACAGCACCGAGGCCAACGACAGCCACGCCATGATATTCCACACCATGGAGCTGGCGAGAATTTCAAACGGTTCACCGATGATATAACCTTTGGCTATTTGAACGCCGATAACCCCCATCATAGCCGCGCCCCATCCGTTGATCATGACAGAGGAACAGACAGATACGCATGACGTCTGAATGATGTAGGACATCTTCTCCGGTGCCACGCGATAGCGGCGTGCCAGGTCTTTTGATGATGCGCCAGCAATAAGCTGATTGATTGAACTTTCAATGAAAATAAGTGCAGTGACAATCATTGCCAGCAATTGCACCGATCGTTTACTGGTGATGTAATCGTTTTTTTCGGTCAGAAACTGGACCAATCGCCGGACGCCTCCCGTCACCACGATCAGTTGCATAATTCCGCCAATCATAACCATGAAAATAACCGTGCGGGCATTTCCTGGCGAGGCGAAGGTTTCAATAATCCCATTAAACGTGGCAGCAATACCGCCCAGTAAGCTGTGATGAATAACAATAAAGCCAACAACAATCCCGGCAAGCAGGGAAAGAATAACCTGGCGAGTAAAGATGGCCAGAAAAATAGTGACAAGCGGGGTGATGACAGTCCATATGCCATAATCATGCATGATGATTTTCCTTTTATTTTCCCGTGATATTGAACAGCGCACGATCGAGATCAGCGATTAAATCGCTGACATCTTCGATGCCGATCGATAAACGTAGCGTGGTGTCATAAATACCAATACTTTCTTGTTCTTCACGTGACATGGAACCGTGGGACATGGATGCTGAATGGTTAACCATGCTCTCCACGCCGCCCAGCGATTCCGCCAGCACAAAGTAATGCAGCCGGGGAATGAAGGTTTTCACCTCATCAAGGCCGCCTTTAAGCTGGACGGTGACCACGGCTCCACCGGAGCGCATTTGCTGTTGGCAAAGGGCGTGTTGAGGATGACTGGGTAAGCCCGGATACCACACCTGTGCAATTGACGGGTGTGTTGCAAGATACTCCGCGACCACCTGTGCATTACAGCAATGGCGTTCCATACGCACATCCAGCGTTTTCATGCCCCGCAGCGCGAGGTATGCATCGAAAGGTGAAGCAATGGCACCGACGGTGGTTTTGATGAAATCCATCTGCTGCGCAATATCGGGCTGGCGGGTAATTACCGCACCGCCAATAAGATCGGAATGACCGCCGATATATTTACTGGTGGAAAGCATCACGACATCTGCACCCAGTTCGAGAGGACGCTGATTCCAGGCGCTAGCGAAGGTGTTGTCGACACAGCTTATTAAGTTAAGCTCGCTGGAAAGCTGGCAAATAGCGCGAATGTCTACTAGATAGTGTCGTCACGAGGATAAAAATCATTGATAATAGGGCCTTCTAATCAGAAGGCCCTATTATCATGACT
>NZ_CBFFRL010000134.1:0-13616 GCF_965644215.1 Phytobacter sp. V69 | reverse complement strand
CTTATCGGTAGTTAACCCTTCCTCCTACACTCTCCACAATCATGTCCGAGCGTTGCACTTATTATCTGAATTCGCTCTGAGCATTTCGATAAGCGTGTTAATGCCACCATGTATTTTTTGGGCTATCAGGCCATGTTGTATGTCGGCAATGTGGTGGTCTCTTCACCGGCGGGATTATTGTATGACCGCATTGGCTTTGAAAATACCTACATCATTATGGGATCGATTGTGCTGGCCTTTACCGCCATCTCTGCAATAACGCTTTCCGCCTGCCAGAGTAAATGGCGACAGCATTCCCCTTTAGATATTGCTGGAAATAACCTTTCACGTTAATTCCCGGCCATGACTGCCAGTAAAACAAGGAACCGAAATATGTTAAGTAAAATCGTTGAGGAGCCGTTACGTGAATGTCCTGGTGCGCCGTTTAATCGGCAGGCGTTTTCTGATGAGCTGGACAGCGCACGTCAACACACCCTTGAGCTGATTCGCCGTCATTTAACGGAATTCGGTGAGAAGTTTCCCGCAGAGACCTGCGAGAAGGGCTATTACCCGCTGACCGATAACGTTGAGTGGACCACCAGTTTCTGGACCGGACAACTGTGGCTGGCGTGGGAGATGAGCGGTGACCCGGCGTTTCGCGCAATGGCGGAAAAAAATGTGCGTTCATTTGGCCTGCGCATTGCGGGGCGCAGCGACACCAACACGCACGACCTCGGCTTTCTTTATACGCTCTCCTGCGTTGCCGCCTGGCGTTTAACGGGTAACCGCGATGCGCGCGGGTTTGCCCTGCAGGCCGCCGAGGCGCTGCTTGAACGTTTTCACGCAAAGGCGCAGATCATTCAGGCGTGGGGCGATCTTAAAGACCCGCAGCAGGCCGGGCGGATGATCATCGACTGCAATATGAACCTGCCGCTGCTGTACTGGACGAGCGAGCAAACCGGTGACCCGCGTTTTGCACAGGCGGCGCAGGCCCATGTCCGGCAGGCGGCGACTTATCTTATCCGCGAAGATGCCTCGACCTTCCATACCTACTATATGGATGTGCAGACCGGCCAGCCGCGCTACGGTAACACCCAGCAAGGTTACGCCGATGATTCTTGCTGGTCACGCGGGCAGGCGTGGGGGATTTACGGTTTCCTGCTGAGCTTCATTTATACCGGCGATAAAGAGATGGTGGCCCTGTCAAAACGGCTGGCGAACTACTTTTTGAATCGTCTGCCGGAAGATGCGGTGTGTCACTGGGATTTGGCACTGGTGGGGACCGACGCGCTGCGCGACTCCTCTTCTGCGGCGATTGCGGTCTGCGGCCTGCTGGAGCTGGTCAAACATTTACCGGTTACCGACCCGGATCGCGAACGTTATCAGCAGTGGGCGATGCGTATTATGTCGTCACTGGGCAAGCACTATCTGGCCGGGAAAAACGAGCCAACTAACGGCCTGCTTAAGCATTCGGTGTACCATCTTTCCAGTGATAAAGGGGTGGATGAGTGCTGTAGCTGGGGGGATTATTTCTATGTTGAGGCGTTAATGCGTTTTAGCGAGAGCTGGAAGCTGTACTGGTAGTGAGTGCGGGTTTTGTCCCGGATGCGGCGTCGCCTTATCCGGGCTACTTGAGATACCCGGGTGAGGCGTTGCCGCATCCGGGGCACTGCGAGGAGATTAAACCCCTTGCTCCAGAATGCGGATGTGCGTTTCCAGCACATCGGCTTTCACGGCTTCGCTCCAGGCTTTCATATGCGGCGTTTGCAGATGCGCTTCTAAATGCGCCACGCTCTCCCAGCTTTCCACCATGATGATGGAGTCCGGTGCGGTTGTCTGGAAACTGACGCCTGCCGCATGGTCAACCAATGGCGCATAGCCGTGGCAACCTTCTTCCTGCAACACCGTTGGAATAATCTTTGCGAATTGATCAAGGACCGCCTGGCGATGGTGCTGGCCAGGACGGGTACGAATTTCAGCAATCACTGTCAACATGGTTAACTCCTTCTAAGTCCAGCTTCACAGTTAACCAAAAATCTCCGCAAGATGCTTGCGATATTCCGCAATATAACGCGGCACATCTGGCATTTTGATCACGTCATTGGCGATAAAGCTCGGCAGGGCTTCCATCCCAAGGAACTGGTTCGCTTTGTGGAACGGCAGATAAACGCCGTCAACGCCGACGCCATGGAAGAACTGCTCTTCGTCGGTGAAGGCTTCCATCGGCGCGTTCCAGGTCAGGGACAGCATGTATTTTTTCCCCTGAATCAGACCGCCGGAACCGTATTTTTTGGCACCGTCAGAGCGGGTGCGGCCATCGCTGGCATACAGCGCGCCGTGGCCTTCGGTAAACACATCGTCCATGTATTTTTTCACGGTCCAGGGTGCACCCATCCACCAACCTGGCATCTGCCAGATAACGACGTCAGCCCAAAGAAAATTCTGCACTTCTTCTTTATTATCGTACTCACCGTCGGTACGTACGCTTTTAACCGCGTGTCCGTTATCGCGCAGGAAACTTTCGGCGGTAGAGGTCAGGGTGTCATTCAGTTGACCATTGGAGTGGGCGAATTTTTTCGCGCCATTGATAATCAGGATATTGCTCATTTTTTGTCCTTAGCGAAACGTTAATACCGCTGATTTTATCCCGCATCCGTCGATGACAAAACTGGCAAAGCGTGCAAAGACTTTTGCGTTTTAAGCAATAATCCCGATGGGCGGGAGATAATGCGCAAGATCGGTCAGGATTACTCTTCGCGGAAACGCCAAAGTAGGCGTCAGGAGGATGCGATGAACGACAATTGTAGTGAGGTGTTTTCTGCCCGTTTCGGGGCGGTTTGCCACCATATTGAACGCCACCTGACGGCCCGTTGTCACTGGAAGAGTTAAGCGCGATAGCCCACTGTTCGCCTTTTCATTTTCACCGGATGTTTTCGGCCTGGAGCGGGTTACCGCTGTATCGCTATATCCAGTGGCTGCGGCTGCGTCACGCCTCATGGCGGCTGGCGTTTAACCCGCACGATAAAATTATCGATATCGCCCTGGATGCCGACTTTCAAAATCCGGAGTCGTTCAGTCGCGCCTTCAAAACGGCGTTAGGTGCCAGTCCTCGTCAGTTCCGTCTGGAACCGGACTGGGTGGACTGGCACCGACGTGTACCGAAAAACGTTACACAGGAGCGAACAATGAATGAAATCAACACAGTGGTGTTCCCGACCACGCCAGTGGCAATGTTAAAACACCGGGGAGATCCGGCGCAGGTGAATGCCAGCGCGGCAACCTTTATTGAGTGGCGGCGAAGCAGCGGACTGTCGCCGGTTGAGCGTTATGCGACATACGGTATTGCGTGGGACGATCCCGCATCAGTACCTGCTGACGCTTTCCGCTTTGATATTTGTGCCACCGTTGCACAGGCCATACCGGAGAATGCCTTTGGCGTGGTGAACGGTGAAATCCCCGGCGGGCGCTTTCATTTTGAGAAGCCACTAAACTGCTTGTGGTCAGGCGAAAGTCGCCTGCTATGATCGGTTTTGTACGCGCATCACTATGCCTTAACCTCACAGATAGGTTAGTATCTGCGGCAATATTGCCGCCGAAAAGGCGGACGCACACGTTGAGGAATCACACTTAATGAGCGATATGGCAGAGCGCCTTGCGCTACATGAATTTACGGAAAACGCGTATCTGAACTACTCCATGTACGTCATCATGGACCGTGCGTTGCCGTTTATCGGTGATGGCCTGAAACCTGTTCAGCGTCGCATTGTTTACGCTATGTCTGAATTGGGGCTGAGCGCCAGCGCCAAATTCAAAAAATCCGCCCGTACCGTGGGTGACGTATTGGGTAAATATCACCCACACGGCGACAGCGCCTGTTACGAAGCCATGGTCTTGATGGCGCAGCCGTTCTCCTATCGTTACCCACTGGTTGACGGGCAGGGGAACTGGGGGGCGCCGGATGATCCGAAATCCTTCGCCGCCATGCGTTATACCGAATCCCGTTTGTCCAAATACGCCGAAGTGCTACTCGGTGAACTGGGGCAGGGTACGGCAGACTGGGTACCGAACTTTGACGGCACCATGCAGGAGCCGAAAATGCTGCCTGCGCGCCTGCCCAACATTCTGCTGAACGGTACCACCGGCATCGCGGTGGGGATGGCGACCGATATTCCGCCGCACAACCTGCGTGAAGTAGCGAAAGCGGCGATCACCCTGATTGAGCAGCCGAAAACCACCCTCGACCAGATTCTGGATATCGTCCAGGGTCCGGATTATCCGACCGAAGCGGAAATCATCACCTCACGCGCCGAGATTCGTAAGATTTACGAAAATGGCCGCGGCTCCGTGCGTATGCGTGCGGTGTGGAAAAAAGAAGACGGTGCGGTGGTGATTACCGCGCTGCCACACCAGGTTTCCGGTGCCAAAGTGCTGGAGCAAATTGCCGCTCAGATGCGCAACAAAAAGCTGCCGATGGTGGATGACCTGCGCGACGAATCCGACCACGAAAACCCGACCCGTCTGGTGATTGTGCCGCGTTCTAACCGTGTGGATATGGAGCCGGTGATGCATCACCTGTTCGCCACCACCGATCTGGAAAAAAGCTACCGCATCAACCTGAACATGATCGGTCTGGACGGGCGTCCGGCGGTGAAAAACCTGCTGGAAATTCTCACCGAATGGCTGGCGTTCCGTCGCGATACGGTGCGTCGTCGCCTGAACTATCGTCTGGAGAAAGTGCTCAAGCGCCTGCATATCCTTGAAGGCTTGCTGGTGGCGTTCCTCAACATCGACGAAGTTATCCATATCATTCGTACCGAAGATGAGCCGAAGCAGGTTCTGATGTCGCGTTTTGACATCAGCGAGACCCAGGCTGAAGCCATCCTCGAGCTGAAATTGCGCCACCTCGCGAAACTCGAAGAGATGAAAATTCGCGGCGAGCAGGACGAGCTGGCGAAAGAGCGCGATCAACTGCAGGCGATCCTCGCCTCCGAGCGCAAGATGAATAACCTGCTCAAGAAAGAGCTGCAGGCCGATTCCGATGCCTTTGGCGACGACCGCCGTTCGCCGCTGCAAGAGCGCGAAGAAGCGAAGGCGATGAATGAACACGATATGCAACCGTCTGAGCCGGTTACTATCGTGCTGTCGCAAATGGGCTGGGTACGCAGCGCCAAAGGCCATGATATCGATGCGCAGGGCTTAAGTTATAAAGCGGGCGACAGCTGGAAAGCGTCGGCGAAAGGTAAGAGCAATCAGCCGGTGGTCTTCATTGACTCAACCGGGCGCAGCTACGCCATCGACCCAATCACGTTGCCTTCCGCACGTGGGCAAGGGGAGCCGTTAACCGGCAAACTGACCCTGCCACCGGGTGCCGTTGTTGAGCATATGGTGATGACCAACGAAGAGCAGAAACTGCTGATGGCGAGCGATGCTGGCTACGGCTTTGTCTGTACCTTCAATGATCTGGTAGCGCGTAACCGTGCGGGTAAAACGCTGATCAGTCTGCCGGAAAACTCTCGTGTAATGTCGCCGCTGGAAATTGAAAACGATGCGGATATGCTGCTGGCGATCACCACGGCGGGCCGCATGCTGATGTTCCCGGTGGGGGATTTGCCGCAGTTGTCGAAAGGCAAGGGCAACAAGATTATCGGCATTCCGTCGGCAGAGGCGGCGAAAGGCGAAGATGGCCTGGCACATCTCTATCTGCTGCCGCCGCAGAGCACGCTGACTATCCATGTGGGTAAACGTAAAATCAAACTGCGCCCGGAAGAACTGCAGAAAGTGCAGGGCGAACGTGGCCGCCGTGGGACATTGATGCGCGGGTTACAGCGTATCGACCGTGTTGAGATTGATTCACCGTCCCGCCCCAGTGCCGGAAACAGCGAAGAGTAACCGGTCTGTATTCATCCCCTACCATTCGGTAGGGGAATGACTAATTTTTCCCGTAAAAGCGTTGTTTATTCCAGAGTTGCGATTAACAATACGTTTTTATGACCCCGCATCTAACCAGGCCTGAGTGTTGCAGGCTAGTGTTTATGCACATAGGGATGGGTTTTCGAGGTAGCTATGCTATTTATTGTTCGCTTAATCATCGTTGTTATTTATTCCATTCTGGTGTGTATCTTTGGTTCTCTTTACTGCCTGTTTAGCCCGCGTAATCCGAAGCATGTGGCGACTTTCGGGCACATGTTTGGCCGTCTGGCACCGGTATTCGGCTTAAAGGTTGAAAAGCGTTTCCCGCAGGGTTACGAGCAGCATGACAAGGCTATCTATATCGCGAATCACCAGAACAACTACGATATGGTCACCGCTTCTAACATCGTGCAACCGCCAACCGTTACGGTCGGCAAAAAGAGCCTGCTGTGGGTGCCATTTTTTGGTTTGCTTTACTGGCTGACGGGCAACCTGCTGATTGATCGTAACAACCGGGCAAAGGCGCATGGCACCATTGCACAGGTGGTGAATCATATTCAGAAGCGCAATATTTCTGTCTGGATGTTCCCGGAAGGTACCCGTAGCCGCGGGCGTGGTTTGCTGCCGTTCAAAACCGGTGCGTTCCATGCTGCCATCGCCGCAGGTGTACCGATCATTCCTGTTTGTGTGTCCACCACCTCAAACAAAATTAATCTTAACCGCATCAAAAATGGGCTGGTGATTGTTGAAATGCTGCCGCCGATTGATACCAGCGGTTACGGTAAAGATCAGATTCGCGAACTGGCTGTGCATTGCCATGACGTGATGGCGAAGAAGATCGATGAATTGGATAAAGAAGTGGCAGAGCGCGAGGCCACGGGTCGGGTGTAATCCCCCTTACTATATTGATGCCGGGAAATGATTTCCCGCGCGGTTTATTCAGTTTTTACACGGAGCAACTATGTCACTCAGTCGGCGTCAATTTATCCAGGTATCCGGGGCTGCATTCTGTGCAGGCGCGATACCGCTGAGGGCGAACGCCGCCGGGCAGCAACCACCGTTGCCGATACCTCCGTTACTTGAATCCCGTCGCGGGCAGCCGCTTTTCCTGACACTCCAGCGCGCGCACTGGTCATTTGCCACCGGAACGCGGGCGCAGGTCTGGGGTGTGAACGGACGTTATCTTGGGCCGACTATCCGCGTCTGGAGCGGCGATGACGTCAAAATGATTTACAGCAACCGTCTGACGGAAAATGTCTCGATGACGGTGAGCGGGCTGCAGGTGCCAGGGCCGTTAATCGGCGGTGCCGCGCGGATGATGACCGCCAATAACGACTGGGCGCCCGTGCTGCCCATTCGTCAAAGTGCGGCCACGCTCTGGTATCACGCCAACACGCCGAATCGTACCGCACAGCAAGTCTACAATGGCCTCGCCGGGATGTGGCTGGTGGAAGATGAGGTCAGTAAGTCTCTTCCCATTCCCAACCACTATGGCGTGGATGATTTCCCGGTCATTATTCAGGACAAGCGGCTGGATAATTTCGGTTCGCCGGAATACAGCGAGCCGGGCAGCGGTGGCTTCGTGGGCGATACCTTAATGGTCAATGGCGCGCAAAGTCCGTTTGTCGAAGTGTCGCGTGGCTGGGTGCGTCTGCGCCTGCTTAATGCGTCAAACTCTCGCCGCTATCAGTTGCAGATGAGCGACGGGCGCCCGCTGCATGTGATCTCCGGCGATCAGGGTTTCCTGCCCGCGCCGGTGTCGATCAAACAGCTGGCGCTGGCGCCGGGTGAACGCCGTGAGATCCTCGTCGACATGACGAACGGTGATGAAGTGTCGCTCACCTGTGGTGAGGCGGCGGGCATCATGGATCGTCTGCGCGGATTCTTTGAACCTTCCAGTATTCTGATTTCCACCCTCGTGCTGACGCTGCGCCCGACCGGGTTACTACCACTGGTGACGGATACGTTACCGATGCGACTGTTGCCATCGGACATCATGACCGGCACGCCGACGCGCAGCCGTGATATTACGCTCGGCAGCGATCCGGGGATCAACGGACATCTGTGGGATCCGCAGCGTATCGACATTACCGCCCAGCAGGGTACGTGGGAGCGCTGGACGGTGCGCGCGGACATGCCACAGTCGTTCCATATGGAAGGCGTGCTGTTCCAGGTGCGTAACGTGAATGGCGCGATGCCGTTCCCGGAAGATCGCGGCTGGAAAGATACCGTCTGGGTAGACGGGCAGGTTGAGCTGCTGGTCTATTACAGTCAACCGTCATGGCCGCATTTTCCGTTCCAGTACGGCAGCCAGACGCTGGAGATGGCGGATCGCGGTTCGATTGGTCAGTTGCTGGTGAATCCGGCGGCATAACACCCCTCCCCCTGGCCCTCTCCCCATAGGGGAGAGGGCCAGGGGGAGGGGAAAAACCCCACACTTAATCCTTCAATCCACGTATTGATCAGGCGTATAATCCCCGCCCTTTGATTATTTTTTTGCCACTTTTTTGGAAGCAAGATGAGCGCAATATCCCTGATCCAGCCGGATCGTGACCTTTTCTCCTGGCCGCAGTACTGGGCCGCCTGCTTTGGCCCAGCGCCGTTTCTGCCGATGTCGCGAGAAGAGATGGACCAACTTGGCTGGGATAGCTGCGACATCATTCTGGTTACAGGCGATGCGTATGTCGATCACCCAAGCTTCGGTATGGCGATCTGTGGCCGAATGCTGGAAGCCCAGGGTTTCCGCGTGGGCATCATTGCCCAGCCGGACTGGAACAGTAAAGACGACTTTATGCGTCTGGGCAAACCGAACCTGTTCTTCGGCGTAACCGCAGGTAACATGGATTCGATGATCAACCGTTATACGGCGGATCGTAAGCTGCGCCATGACGATGCCTACACCCCGGATAACGTAGCGGGCAAACGCCCGGATCGCGCAACGCTTGCCTATACTCAACGCTGCAAAGAAGCTTGGAAAGATGTGCCGGTTATTCTTGGCGGCATTGAAGCGAGCCTGCGGCGTACCGCCCATTACGATTACTGGTCCGATACCGTGCGCCGCTCGGTGCTGGTGGACTCCAAGGCCGACATGCTGATGTTCGGCAACGGCGAACGTCCGCTGGTGGAAGTGGCACACCGTCTGTCGCAGGGCGAGCCTATCTCACAGATCCGCGATGTGCGTAACACTGCGATCATGGTGAAAGAAGCGCTGCCGGGCTGGAGCGGTGTGGATTCCCGCATCATTGATATGCCGGGCAAAATCGACCCGATTCCGCACCCCTACGGTGACGATCTGCCGTGTGCGGATAACAAACCTGTCGAGCCGAAGAAAGCCGAAGCGAAAGTTGTAGTTGTGCAGCCGCCGCGTCCGAAGCCGTGGGAAAAAACCTACGTGCTACTGCCGTCTTTTGAAAAGGTCAAAGCCGACAAAGTGCTGTATGCCCATGCCTCGCGTATTTTGCATCATGAAACCAATCCGGGCTGCGCCCGTGCGCTGATGCAAAAACACGGCGACCGCTATATCTGGGTTAACCCGCCGGCGATTCCGCTCTCTACCGAAGAGATGGACAGCGTTTTTGCCCTGCCGTACAAGCGTGTACCGCATCCGGCCTACGGTAACAGCCGTATTCCGGCATATGAGATGATCCGTTTCTCGATCAACATCATGCGTGGCTGCTTTGGCGGCTGCTCCTTCTGTTCGATCACCGAGCACGAAGGTCGCATCATTCAGAGCCGCTCCGAAGACTCGATTATTAACGAGATCGAAGCCATTCGTGACACGGTGCCGGGCTTTACCGGCATTATCTCCGATCTGGGTGGCCCAACGGCCAACATGTATATGCTGCGCTGCAAGTCGCCGCGTGCGGAGCAGACCTGTCGCCGCCTGTCGTGCGTTTACCCGAGCATTTGCGAGCACATGGATACTAACCATGAGCCGACGATTAATCTGTACCGCCGCGCGCGCGATCTGAAAGGTATCAAAAAGATCCTCATCGCCTCCGGTGTGCGTTATGACATCGCCGTGGAAGATCCGCGTTATATCAAAGAGCTGGCGACCCACCACGTGGGCGGCTATCTGAAGATTGCGCCGGAACATACCGAAGAAGGGCCGCTGTCGAAGATGATGAAGCCGGGCATGGGCAGCTATGACCGCTTCAAAGAGCTGTTTGATACCTTCTCGAAACAGGCCGGTAAAGAGCAGTATCTGATCCCGTACTTTATCTCTGCGCACCCGGGTACGCGTGATGAAGACATGGTCAACCTGGCGCTGTGGCTCAAACGTCACCGCTTCCGTCTGGATCAGGTGCAGAACTTCTACCCGTCACCGCTCGCCAACTCGACGACCATGTATTACACCGGGAAAAACCCGCTCGGTAAGATTGGCTACAAGAGTGAAGATGTGGTGGTGCCGAAGGGCGACAAACAGCGTCGTCTGCACAAAGCGCTGCTGCGTTACCACGATCCGGCTAACTGGCCGATGATTCGCCAGGCGCTGGAAGATATGGGGAAAAAGCACCTGATTGGCTCACGCCGCGATTGCCTGGTGCCTGCCCCGACGCTCGATGAAATGCGTGAAGCGCGTCGTCAGAATCGCAATACCCGTCCGGCGCTGACCAAGCACACGCCGATTGTGCATCAGCGTCAGAACGGCTCAACGCGCAGTGAAACCGCAAAAAGCGGTACTGCGAAGAGTGGTGCCGTTAAAAGCGGTGCGGTGAAGGCTGGCGCGATGAAAAATAGCGTGATGAAAAACGATAACACGAAAAAAGCGGTGAAGCGTAAGGCGGGTTAACTGCTGGCTCAGTCCCCTTTCCCGATGGGAGAGGGGATGAATGTAGCCCGGATAAGGCGTTTTTACGCCGCATCCGGGTCATCTTTCGGTCAGGGAGAGGGCTGGGGTGAGGGTGAACTGACGGCACTTTTCTCCGCCGCCTTATCGCTCAAAGCTTCCTGCTCCCGCTCGTGGTTATAATCTTTCATCCCCTGATACAAGCTCTGGGTTTCATTGACGATATCGTCAATCAGCCAGCGACCGTTTTCATCCACCAGGGACAGCGTCTGCGTGACGGTTTCCGGCCCATCGCTGAACGGACGGAAGCGGACGACGGCGTCAACGTGTTGGCCATCATGGGGCACGATATCGACCTGTTCCAGCACCAGATTGTCATAATCCTGGCAGTTGCAGATGGGATCGTAATTCAGATAGCCCACGTCCCCCTCCACCGTTAGCTTCTGATCCTCTGCGACTTCCTTCATCAGTCTGCTGGAAATCACCTGGTCTTTGCCGGTGGCATCAAAAACAACCCCGGCCTGATTATCCGCATAGTGCTGGTAGAGCAATTCCACGCTACGCTGAGGTGACTCAGCAAACGCGGAATTGCTGCAAATAAAAAGCAATACCAATAGTTTTCGCATAGTCGATTCTTTTTCTGGGGTACTGTGCTCAGAGTAGCATTGCCTTTAGGCAGGCGTAAGTCTTCCTATGCGAAGAGATGTTCATCTGAATTCAAGGAGCGAGAGATGACAACACGATTCTGGCAGGGTGTCGCGCTGTTAGCGTTATTACAAAGTGGGTGCGTTGCCTACACCCAGTCTGAGCCCGCACTGGAAGGCAGGCTGCTGGATAGCACGGGAAAACCGGTGCCTGCGGCCAATATCATGCTAAAAAGCTACCGTCCTGGGCCCAGTACCGTTACCGATAGCGAAGGTTTTTTCGCTTTTGAGGGCGAACACGAGTGGTCGTTCTTTTTACCCATCGGGCCCATCGACAAAATGAATATGACGCAGCTGAACATCAGTGCGCGGGGGCAGGAGTACGATGTGGTGCTTTCGTATGGACTGAGCGGGCCTTACGGTTCAAGTCCGTCGGAAGTGGGCGTGCTGTGCACATTACCGCAGGCGCAGTTATCGACGAGCAAAGAAGGCATCCCGCCGAATATTTGCCAGCGAACATCGTTCAAAGCAATGCAAGAATCTCGCAAGACGGAATGATGTGGCGAAAATCAGCCCGGCAGTGATGCCGGGCATGAAAGGGAGAATCAGTACAGCCCCAGTATTTTCCACCAGACAAGACCGATGGTCATAAACACGGCCTGGTTGAACAAGCTGATTAAGAATCCCGTGCGCCACCAGGTTCCGGTCGGCACATAACCGGCACCAAACAGGATCGGGCCGCGTGCATGGGTGTACTGGGTCAGTGAGCAGTAGAGGCTACTGGTAAAGGCCAGCATCAGCGCCATCGGCGCAGCGGGAATATTCAGGTGAATCCCCACGCCGAGGAACACGGCATACAGTGCGGCGATTTGCGCATTACCGCTGGCGAAAAAGTAGTGGGTATAGAAGTAGGCGGCGTTGAGCAGCAACAGCACAATCACCCAACTGGTGCCGCCCATCGCATGGCCGATACTGTCACCAATCACCCCGCCGAACCAGGTGGTGAAGCCGAGATTTTTCAACTGGTTTGCCATCATCAGCAGCGCCGCAAACCAGATCAGCGTATCCCAGGCCCCTTTCTCGCTTTTCACATCTTCCCAGCTCAATACACCGGAAAGTAACAGCACCGACAGGCCGACAAAAGATGCGGTTGTCGGGTCCACGCCCAGCGTATCGCCGAAAATCCACAGGATCAGCAGGAGCAGGACGGTGCCGAGCATCAGCCATTCGCCCCGGCTCATTTTCCCCATCAGCGCCATCTCACTCTGGGCCAGAACAGGGGCATCCGGGGTGTGTTTTATTTCAGGGCGCGTTATCCAGTAGACCAGCACCGGCACGATCAGCAGGGAGATCACGCACGGGGCCAGCGCGGCGATAAACCAGCCGCCCCAGGTTATCGTGACGCCCGCGTTTGCCGCCAGCTTCACCGCCAGCAGGTTGCCGGTATAGCCAGTCATAAACAGCGCGGCGGTGACATCATTGACGTTGCCGATGCAGGTAATCAGAAAGGTACCGATTTTGTTGCGTGATTCATCTTCCGGATGGGAGTTAAAACTGCGCGCCAGTGAGTCGGCAATCGGGTAGATAACTCCGCCACAGCGCGCGGTATTGCTGGGCATGGCAGGGGAGAGGATCAGATCGGCAAACGCCAGACCGTATGCCAGCCCCAGCGTGCGCTTGCCGAGCAGGCGGATCATTTGCAGCGCGATACGCCGGCCAAGCCCGGTTTTGATAAAACCGCGGGCAATCATAAAGGCGACGACGATAAGCCAGATTAGCGAACTGTTCAGTTCACTCAGCGCCGTGAGGATAGCGCCATTGGCGGTTTTGTCCCCGGCAGCGTAGGTCAGGGCAAATACGGTAATCCCGATAATGCCGACCGCGCCAATAGGCAGAACTTTGGCGACGATTGAGGCAATGGTGGCGACAAAGACAATGGCGGAATGCCAGGCCTGAGCGCTAAGTCCTTGTGGCGGCGCAACGTGCCAGAGGCCGGTTGCGAGAGCAACGATAATAATTAAAGGGAGCCAGCGCACTCCCGAGGGTTTTTTTTCGGCCATTTAGTCATCCCTATTCATGATGTATATAAATGTCGCGCAAACAATAATTAATATGAGTGATTATGTGATTACAGATAAATTATGTTGCTCTACAAATGTGAACAATTACACAATAAAAGTAGGGATAAATTGTTTCCTTGTGTGTCTGATTTCAGGACAATAAATATCCTCCGGCATAGCCGGAGGTTTTTCTGATGCGCCTATAAGGCTCTCTTACCAGCCGCGCCCTAACAG
>NZ_CBFFRL010000133.1:0-13684 GCF_965644215.1 Phytobacter sp. V69 | reverse complement strand
GCTACGCAAAAAATACGGCCTCATTTCTCGCTGCCGTCCAGATCAGATGCATCGCTCTCTGGGCTAAAATCTTGTGATGACACTATCTAAAATTTTCCGTCAGCATCTGGGGATGTACCTGGGGGGCTACATAGCCCAGGACGTCTTCAATGCCGTTTTCACGTATTACGTGGTCTTCGTGCTGATGCAAGAAGCGTCCTTGGCCTCAAGTCTGCTTGGCACCATGGCCATCTTCCAGTTCATCGCCGTTATCGCCATGATCCCGCTGTGTATCCGTTTCGGACCGGCACCGTCTTATCGCATGGTTGTGGTGCTGTTTGGTCTGAGCGCTGCATCCTTCGCCATCCTTTACTGGGCGGGTCTGAGCGACATCTATGCGCTGCTGCTGTTGGTGTCTGCCGTTGCCGGTCTGGGCCGTGGTGGTATCAATTACGTACCGTGGAACACCTATACCTACATTGCCGATATTGATGAAGTGGTCACCGGTCAGCGTCGTGAAGGTATCTTCGCGGGCATCATGACCCTGACCCGTAAAGCTTCTCAGGCCGGTGCGGTCATGCTGGTGGGTATCGTCATGCAGGCATCCGGTTTCGTTTCTGGCCAGAAAACCCAGGTGCCGGAAGTCAGCCACACCATCCTGATGATCATGTGCTTCGGTACCTTGCTGGTACTGGCCTGCGGCTTCCTGGTTTCTCTGCGCTTTAAGCTGAACCTGAAAACTCACGGTGTCCTGCGTGAGGAAACTGCCAAAATGCGAGAGTCCGGCCGTGTGATTCCGGAAAGCGTAACGCCAGAGGCGCGTGCCACCGTTGACATGCTGGCAGGCCTGCCGTTTGAGTCCCTGTGGGGCAACAACAACATTGGCTATCTGAATCGTAATAAACCTGCAGCGCCTTCCCTGAAAGAAAACGCGTCACTGAAATCGACTTACAACTGAGGTTAAGAATATGAAGGTTTGGCCTGTCAAACATAGCCCGTTACTTTGTCAGCCAGAGCGTTTTATCGCCCGCGACGAGCTGAAATCATTGATTCAGAAGATAACGCACAATCTGGTCAATATTCACGACACCACCGGCGAGTTTTTACTGCGGCTTGACGACGGGCGTGTGATTGACACCAAAGGATGGGCAGGCTGGGAATGGACCCATGGCGTCGGTCTGTATGGTATGTACCAGTATTACCAGCAGACCGGTGATCAGACGGTGCGTGATGTGATCGACATCTGGTTCGCTGACCGCTTTGCCGAGGGGGCGACCACCAAGAACGTCAATACCATGGCACCGTTCCTGACGCTGGCGTATCGCTACGAAGAGACCGGCAATCCGGGTTACCTGCCGTGGCTGGAAACCTGGGCCGAGTGGGCGATGAATGAGATGCCGCGTACCGATCATGGTGGCATGCAGCACATCACGCTGGCGGAAGAGAACCATCAGCAGATGTGGGATGACACTCTGATGATGACGGTTCTGCCGCTGGCAAAAATCGGCAAACTGCTGAACCGCCCGGAATACGTGGAAGAAGCGACCTATCAGTTCCTGCTGCATGTGCAGAACCTGATGGACAGAGAGACCGGTCTGTGGTTCCACGGCTGGAATTATGAGGGCAACCATAATTTTGCGCACGCTCGCTGGGCGCGTGGCAACAGCTGGTTGACCATCGTGATCCCGGATTTCCTGGAGCTGGTGGATTTACCGGCAAACAACGCGGTACGCCGTTACCTGGTGCAGGTCCTGAATGCGCAAATCGCCGCGCTGGCGGAGTGCCAGGACGACAGCGGGCTGTGGCATACGCTGCTCGACGATCCGAAATCGTATCTTGAAGCATCGGCAACCGCCGGGTTCGCCTACGGTATTCTGAAAGCGGTGCGTAAGCGTTATGTCGGTCAGGAATATGCGGAAGTGGCCGAGAAAGCGATCAAGGCGGTGGTGAAAAATATCTCCGCAGAAGGCGAGCTGCTACAGGTCTCTTTCGGTACCGGAATGGGCAGCGACCTGGATTTCTATCGCCAGATCCCGCTGACCTCCATGCCGTATGGTCAGGCGATGGCGATGCTGTGTCTGACCGAGTATCTGCGTAAGTATTTCTAAGCGTTTCCCCGGTGGCGCTGGCGCTTACCGGGGCTACGGTCGGTGCGATTTGTAACCCGGATAAGGCAACGCCGCATCCGGGAATTCTTCCGATGGTATGTAAAAAAACAAAACCCGGCATGTGCCGGGTTTTGTTTTTTTACATACTGTCAACGTTACATACGTTCGACGGTATCGATACCAAGCGTATCCAGACCCAGCTTCAACGTCTTCGCGGTCAGCAGTGCCAGTTTCAGGCGGCTGTTGCGGACTTCTTCGCTCTCTGCGCTCAGGATTGGGCAGTGCTCGTAGAAGCCAGAGAACAGACCTGCCAGATCGTACAGATAAGAACACATCACGTGCGGCGTCCCTTCACGGGCGACCACGGTCAGCGTCTCTTCAAGCTGCATCAGGCGTGCGGCCAGCTGGGCTTCGCGATCTTCGCTAATGACGACCTTCGCAGCGAGCAGGGCACTTTCGTCAATGTCTGCTTTACGGAACACGGACAGCACGCGGGTATAGGCATACTGCATATACGGCGCGGTGTTACCTTCAAACGCCAGCATATTGTCCCAGTCGAAGACATAGTCGGTGGTACGGCTTTTTGACAGATCCGCGTATTTCACCGCGCCGATACCCACGGCGTTGGCCAGTTTTTCCAGCTCGTCTGCCGCCATATCCGGGTTTTTCTCTGCTACCAGACGACGGGCGCGTTCCAGCGCTTCATCGAGCAGATCCGCCAGTTTCACCGTACCGCCCGCGCGGGTTTTGAACGGCTTGCCGTCTTTACCCAGCATCATGCCGAACATGTGGTGTTCCAGAGAAACAGACTCAGGCACATAACCAGCTTTACGCACGATAGTCCACGCCTGCATCAGGTGCTGGTGCTGACGGGAGTCGATGTAATACAGCACGCGGTCGGCATGCAGCGTTTCGTAACGGTATTTAGCACAGGCGATATCGGTGGTGGTGTACAGGTAACCGCCATCTTTCTTCTGGATGATCACACCCATCGGCTCGCCTTCTTTGTTCTTGAACTCGTCCAGGAACACCACGGTTGCGCCTTCGCTCTTAACCGCCAGGCCTTTAGCTTTCAGATCTGCCACGATGCCCGGCAGCATCGAGTTGTACAGGCTTTCGCCCATCACGTCTTTGCGCGTCAGGGTGACGTTCAGACGGTCATAGGTGATCTGGTTCTGGGACATGGTGATGTCGACCAGCTTGCGCCACATCTGCAGGAAGTATTCGTCACCGCATTGCAGTTTCACGACGTAGCTACGGGCGCGTTCGGCGAAAACTTCGTCTTCGTCATAGTGTTTTTTCGCTTCACGGTAGAAGCCTTCGAGATCCGCCAGCGCCATTTCGCCCGCGTTTTCCTGCTGTTGCAGCTCCAGGTACGCAATCAGCATACCGAACTGGGTACCCCAGTCGCCCACGTGGTTGGCGCGGATAACGTTATGGCCAAGGAACTCCAGGGTACGTACGGACGCATCGCCGATGATGGTGGAACGCAGGTGACCCACGTGCATCTCTTTCGCCACGTTTGGCGCCGAGTAATCGATAACAATGGTTTGTGCCTGCGGCTTCGCGATGCCCAGACGGTCAGACTGCAGCGCCTGGCTTACCTGCTCTGCCAGAAATTCCGGGGCAAGGAAAATATTGATAAAGCCAGGACCGGCGATTTCAACTTTGCTGGCGATCCCGTGGAGATCGAGATGAGTCAGAACCTGCTCGGCCAGTTGTCGCGGCGCCATGCCCAATTTCTTGGCGATAGCCATCACGCCATTGGCCTGATAGTCGCCGAACTGGACTTTTGCAGACTGGCGGACCTGCGGTTCGCAATCCGCATTCGCACCTGCGGCAATGAGCGCCTGACTGACTTTTTCTGAGAGTAGAGCCTGAATATTCACCGGGATACCTTACATTGATGACGCAGCGCATACGGGCAGGCCGCGTCCGGGTGTTGATTATGAAAGGCGGGAGTATACTGCAAATGCCCGCAGGCGTCAGCACCGGAACCAACGCGGCGCGCTGCAAAATGCGCGGCCGGATTCGTGCTTTCTTCCTCTGACCGCGACGTTGTTTTTTGACCGCTCAACCCGCCGCCAGGCGTCTGATCTCGTTCGATATCCTGCCTACGGATTTTGCTGTTAGTATAGTAAGAAGCGTTTATTTCTTTGAGCACACTATGTCTTATTCCATTGGTGAATTTGCCCGGCTTTGCGGGATAACGGCGACCACGCTACGCGCCTGGCAGCGTCGTTACGGTCTGCTCAAACCCATGCGCACGGACGGGGGGCACCGGCTGTACAGCGATGACGATGTGCAACAGGCGCTCAAAATCCTCGACTGGGTAAAAAAAGGCGTTCCCGTAAGCCAGGTGAAACCGCTGCTGGCAAGGCCCGGTACGCGGCGGACCAATAACTGGGTCACCCTGCAAGAAACCATGCTTTCGCGCCTCAAAGAGGGGAAAATCGACTCCCTGCGCCAGCTTATTTACGATTCAGGCCGTGAATATCCCCGCCCGGAGCTGGTTACCGAAGTGCTGCGCCCGCTACGCAGTAAAGTGTCTGCCAACGTTGCGGCAATGATGACGCTGCGGGAAATCCTCGATGGCATTATTATCTCCTACACCTCGTTTTGCCTTGAAGGGGATAAGCGTGCGCCGGGCGATAACTATTTAATCACCGGCTGGCATTTGACCGACCCGTGTGAGATCTGGCTTGAAGCGCTGCGGCGAACGGGGCAGGGGCACCGCATCGATGTCCTTCCAGTTCCCCCTGCGACGCTGGCACCAGAGATCTTTCCGGATAGAAAATGGCTGCTGGTCACCAGCGGTAAATTGTCGGCCGCGCGAAAAAAACAAATTGAGCTGTGGCAATTACAGGTCAATTTCCTCGACGTTATCACCCTCTAAAACCCTTTCCTGATTTTGCGGGGACGGCCGCCTCGCTGCGGCCTGAATGTGCACGTTTTTAATTTTTTCTCTCTTTTTTTGTACAAAACTTATTGAAGTTAAGTGGTTGATATATTTAATGTGTTAAAAAATATCACACCAAAACTTGGACAAATATAACTTACTGTGTAAGTTTTAAGTCAAGCGAGCGCCACGTATTGTCCACAGTAAGGGTACGTTTCATGAGCACGATGCAGTCCGTCATTGAAAGGTTCATTGACTATTACGCGGAGCTGGAAAACCAGCCACCGACGGCGCTGACCGCGCTTTACCATCCTGACGCCGTGCTGTGCGATCCGTTCGGCGAGCACAAAGGCTTCCTCGCTATCCATCGCTATCTCAACCATCTGCTGGCCAATGTCGAACAGTGCCGTTTCTCCATCGATCCTCCTCTTTGTGGTGACCAGCGTTTTGCGGTGACCTGGACCATGTACTGGTCGCATCCGAATATCGGTGGCAGTGAAACGCTGGAACTTCCCGGTTGTTCGGTGGTGGAAGTACAGGGCGATAAGATCCTCTATCAGCGCGATTACTACGACGCCGGAGAGATGCTGTATGAACATCTTCCGGTACTGGGTTGGGCGGTGCGCGGCGTGAAAAAAAGGGTACGTGCATGAAAAGGGTGCTGGTGACGGGCGCAAGTTCGGGTATTGGTGCCGGGCTGGCTAAAGCCTGGGCCGATGACGGTTATCAGGTGATTGCCTGCGGGCGCGATCCGGATCGACTGAATGCGCTGCATCAGTACAGCCCGAATATCACCCTGCGTCTGTTTGATATGACGGACGCGCAGGCTTGCCGTGAGGCTCTCGCCGACTGCGATGTCGAACTGGCGATTCTCTGTGCGGGAACCTGTGAGTATCTCGACCATGGCAACATCGATCCCGCCCTTGTTGAACGGGTGATGAACACCAACTTTCAGGGGCCTGTGAACTGCCTTGCCGCGCTCCAGACGCAGCTCAAACCCGGTAGCCGCGTGGTGCTGGTTAGTTCAATGGCCCACTGGCTGCCTTTCCCGCGGGCCGAAGCCTACGGTGCGTCAAAGGCCGCACTCAGCTGGTTTGCAGACAGTCTGCGTCTGGACTGGGTGCCGAAAGGAATTGCCGTCACCGTGGTCTCGCCGGGGTTTGTCGACACACCGCTGACCCGCAAAAACGACTTTGCCATGCCTGGTCGGGTGAGCGTCGGGCAGGCCGTTACCGCAATTCGCCGCGGTGTGGCGAAGGGGAAAAAACATATCGCCTTTCCGACGGGTTTTGCGCTGCTGCTGCGGCTGCTCGCTGCACTCCCGTCGGTGCTCCAGCGAAGGTTACTGCGCAGGATGGTACGACCATGAACATCGCAATCATTGGCAGCGGCATTGCCGGTCTGACCTGCGTCTGGCGGCTCGCCGGGCATCATCAGGTGACCCTTTTTGAAGCACAGGCTACCCCTGGCGGGCACACGTCCACGGTGGATGTGACCACCCCGCAGGGAACCTGGGCCGTTGATACTGGTTTTATCGTCTACAACGATCGCACCTATCCGCGCTTTATGGGACTGCTCAGTGAATTGGGCATTGCCGTGCAAAAGACGCAGATGAGTTTTTCCGTCCACAACCCGCAAAGTGGGCTGGAGTATAACGGACACACCCTTACGTCCCTGTTTGCTCAGCGCCGCAATCTTATCAATCCGAGGTTCTGGCGCTTGCTGCGCGACATCCTGCGTTTTAATCGCCTGGCAAAACAGGCGCTCGCAAGGAAGGTGGATGAGAACGCCACGCTGCAAAGCTTCCTTGATGAGCATCGGTTCAGCCCGTTTTTCGCCCGTCATTACATTCTGCCGATGGGCGCCGCCATCTGGTCATCGTCACTGCAAGAGATGCGTCGTTTCCCGTTGCCGCTGTTTCTGCGTTTCTTTGATAACCACGGTCTGCTGGATGTGAACCACCGTCCGCAGTGGTATGTGGTGCCCGGTGGTTCCCGCGAGTACATCCGCGCCATTCTTACGCAATTGGGTGAGCGCCTGACCCTGCGCCTCAACGCACCCGTGCAGAGGGTTATCCGCCACGATGCGGGTGTCGACATTCAACTCGCCGATACGACCCATTCGTTTGACCAGGTTATTTTCGCCTGCCATTCCGCCCAGGCGCTGGCGATGCTGGCGGAGCCGAGCATTGCAGAAACTGAGATTCTTGGCGATATCGGCTGGCAGCGTAACGAGGTGGTGTTGCACAGCGACAGGCGCTGGCTCCCGGTCTGCGAACGCGCATGGGCGAGCTGGAACTATCGTCTGAGCGAGCAGGACCTGGCCAGTGCGTGCGTCACCTATAACATGAATATTCTGCAAGGGCTGCCTGAGGGAACCCCCTTGTTCTGCGTCACCCTGAACCCCGACCAACCGATTGACGAGCGTCATGTCTGGCAACGCTTTGTCTATGAGCATCCGTTG
Source organism: Phytobacter sp. V69 (assembly GCF_965644215.1). Lineage (NCBI taxonomy): Bacteria > Pseudomonadati > Pseudomonadota > Gammaproteobacteria > Enterobacterales > Enterobacteriaceae > Phytobacter > Phytobacter sp. V69. The sequence continues at coordinate 6,235 of NZ_CBFFRL010000133.1, read as the reverse complement.
TTTAATCCGCAAAGCTGGCGTGCGCTGGCGCGTCGCGGCGAGATTAATGGCCGCCAGCGTAGCTGGTACTGCGGCGCTTACTGGTACAACGGCTTTCATGAAGATGGTGTACGCAGCGCGCTGGATGTGGTGAAGGGCATCGCCACAGGGGAGGGCCAGTAACATGAACAGCTGTCTGTATGAAGGTGTGTTGCGCCACAGACGTCTCCGCCCCCGGGAACACCATTTTCGCTATCGCGTGTTTATGGCGTGGCTCGATCTGGATGAGCTGGACATGCTTGCGACAGCCGGCATTCGTCGTAACCGTTTTGCCGTCGCCGCCTTTTGTGACGAAGATTATCCGTTGGGTGCGCCGCTTAAAGACAAGGTCCTCGAGCGGCTGGAAAGTCTGACCGGCGAGCGCCCGCTGGGCCGGGTGATGCTGCTCACCCAGTTGCGCTATTTCGGTTTTCATTTTAACCCGGTCAACTTCTACTACTGCTACGACCGGGAAGACAGGCTGCGCTGGGTGCTGGCGGAGGTGCGCAATACGCCATGGAATGAACGCCATTACTATGCCGTCGACGGACAAACGGCACGCCCGCTGGAGAAAGCGTTTCATGTTTCGCCGTTTAACCCGATGAATATGATTTATCACTGGCGCTTTAACAGCCCCGGCAAAATGCTGCATATGCACATCGAAAGCCATCAGGAGACGAAGGTTTTCGATGCCACGTTGATATTGGCACGACGCCCCCTGACACGCGCGGTACTCACCTCATTGCTGCTGCGAATCCCGCTCATGACCCTCAAAACGGTGGCTGCCATCTATTGGCAGGCGCTGCGGCTGTGGCTTAAGCGCGTGCCTCTTTATAACCATCCCGGCCGCAGGAGTGAACGCTCATGACCGATCCCGTCTATGCGCTTGAACCCGATATTCCGCGTAATGCTCGTGTCGCGCGCTGGCTGCTGTTTCGCCTGCTGAGTGGGCTACGCGAAGGATCCCTCACCCTGCGTGAAGGCGGGCAGACTTTTCATTTTGGCGATGCCACCGCCTCATTGTGCGCCGAGGTGAGGGTCCTTTCCCCGGCCGTGTACTGGCGTGTGCTGACGGGCGGGAGCCTCGCCGCGGCAGAAGCGTGGATGGACGGTGAATGGGAGACGCATCAACTGACTCCGCTGTTGCAGATTTTGGCGCTTAACGACCAGGTACTGGGGCCACTGGAAAGCGGTTTTCGTCTGTTGGGTCGACCCATTGAGCGGCTGCGTCACTGGACGCGGCGCAACGACCGCCTGCAGGCGCGGGACAATATCGCCGCGCACTATGACCTGGGTAATCTTTTTTATGCTCATTTTCTTGATGAGCAGTTGCTCTACTCCAGCGCGCTGTTTAGCACACCCGACCAGGATCTTGCCAGCGCGCAGCAAGCAAAAATGGCGCGGGTGTGCGAGCAACTGGCACTGACGCCTGATGACCACCTGCTGGAGATCGGCACCGGATGGGGGGCGATGGCGGAATATGCCGCCAGCCATTACGGCTGTCGGGTGACTACTACTACGCTGTCGCGCGAGCAGTACAACTGGGCGAAGGCGAGGATTACTCAGGCCGGTTTGCAGGATCAGGTTGAGGTGTTGCTCTGCGATTATCGCGACCTGACCGGCACGTTCGACAAACTGGTCTCGGTCGAAATGATTGAGGCCGTGGGAAAACGTTATCTGCCGACCTTCTTTCGTACCTGCCAGGCACGCCTGCGCCCTGGGGTAAGATGGCTATCCAGGCTATCACCATCCAGGATCAGCGCTATCGCGATTACAGCAAAAGCGTCGATTTTATCCAACGTTACATCTTTCCCGGCGGCTTCTTGCCGAGCATCACGGCCATGCACAACCTCATGACCCGGCACACTGATTTTGTGGTGCGCAACGTGTTTGATATGGGACCGGATTATGCCCGTACGCTGGCACACTGGCGGCAGCGGTTTAATCAGGCCTGGCAAGAGATTGAAACGCTGGGTTTTGATGAACGTTTTCGCCGCATGTGGATTTACTACTTCGGCTACTGCGAAGCGGGTTTCAATGCGCGAACCATCAGCGTGGTGCAACTGACCGCGGAGCGCGTATGAACCGCCATTTGCAGGTCTTCCTGATGGCCATCGCCTTCGACCTTTACTGGATACTGGTGGTGCTGTTTCGCGAGCGCGGCATCATCGTCTGGCTCGGGCTGGCGATGCTGGCCTGCGTGATGCTCTCACCCGCACAGCGCATTTATGCTCTTATTCTGGCCGCGGCGGGCAGTTCGCTGGATGGCGTCTGGGCGCTGACAGGGTTGATTGATTTTACCGACGATGCGCTGTTGCCACTGTGGATGGTGGCGCTGTGGCTCATGTTTGCCGTCGTCTGGACCCATCTGACCTGCACCACGGCATTGCTGGGCTGGATCCTGGCGTTGCTGGCAACGATCGGCGGACCCACTGCCTACTATGTGGGTGAGCGTCTGGGCGCCATTACGTTCCTGCAACCGAACTTTATCGTGCTGAGCTGGCTGGGGCTGGGATGGCTGATACTGGCGCTCTTTTTCCATTTAATGATGGGGAGGCGACAATGAATGCGCTGCGCGTTGCCCTGTTGTTACTGATAGCCGCCGCTCCGTTTGCGTGTGCCAGTGACTGGTTAAACTGGCGCAAAACCGGCGATGCAACGCTGACCTGGGGGCCTTTCACCCTTTATACCTCCCAGTTGCGTACGCCGCAGGGGCGCTACATCTCGCCCGAGCAGGATCAGGTGTTAATCATCACTTATCAACGCGACATCACGCGCGATGAACTGATCGATGCCACCCGCGAACAGTGGCAGGCACTGGGGGTTTTGACTCAGGAAGCGCAAAGCGAAGGCTGGCTGCGCTCGCTCAGAACGTTCTGGCCGAATGTTAGCCCAGGAACGCAACTGGCGTTTGTCCTTAGCGATAAGCAAGGACAGTTCTGGTATCGCCCATCGGCGGCGCAAAAAAGCTTCACCCCGCTGGGGCCACAACAATCTCTGGCATTCAGCACCCATTTCCTGGCCATCTGGCTCGATCCCCATACGCAATATCCCAAACTGCGTCAGCAGTTAATGGGAGGTGAACAATGACACGCATTCTGGCACTGGGACTGACGTTTATCTTACTGCTGACAGGCTGCAGCAGCGACATCAATGACTATCAACATCAACAGCCGCGTCTCGATATCTTTCACTATTTTCAGGGCAAGAGCGAAGCCTGGGGGATGGTGCAGGACTGCAGCGGCAAACAGCTGCGCCGCTTCCACGTCGAGATTGAGGGCGCTGTGGTCGGTGACACGCTGACACTGAACGAACACTTTGTGTATGACGATGGTGAAAAACAGCAGCGGGTGTGGCATATCCGGCGTCTCGGCAACGACCGTTACGAGGGGACCGCCGGTGATATCGAGGGTGTCGCCAGCGGCCAGGCGGCAGGCAATGCCTTTAACTGGCGCTATAGCATGAACGTCAAGGCGGACGGGAAAACCTGGCTGCTGCACTTTGATGACTGGATGTATCTGCAAGACGGTACGCACCTTTTCAATAAAACGGCCATGAAGAAATTCGGCGTTACCGTTGCTACGGTAACGCTGTTCTTCACGCGACAAGCGCCCTAAGAGGAGAAAACCATGAAAACTCAACCGATGATTGGTATTAGCGGCTGTTTGACCGGCTCCGCCGTGCGTTTCGATGGCGGGCATAAAAGGATGGGGTTTGTGATGGATGAACTTGCCCAGTGCGTAACGTTCAGTCCCGTCTGTCCGGAAATGGCCATGGGGCTGCCCGTTCCCCGCCCGGCATTGCGTCTGATTAAAGCGGCTGACGGGGATACCCGTATGCGTTTTAGCCACGCGCCGAATGAGGATGTCACGCAGAAAATGGACGACTTCACGGCGGCGTACCTGCCCAGGGTGGCCGAACTATCAGGCTTTATTGTCTGTGCGAAATCCCCCAGTTGCGGCATGGAGCGTGTGCGGCTATACGATGAAAAAGGCGAGCGGGGGCGCAAAGAGGGCGTGGGACGTTTTACCGGTGCGTTAATGGCGGCCTGGCCGTGGCTGCCGGTTGAAGAGGACGGTCGCCTGCACGACCCGGTGCTGCGGGAGAACTTTGTCGAGCGCGTGTTCGCGTTGCATGAGCTGAACAGCTTACGGGCGCGCGGTCTGACCCGCCACAGCCTGCTTGATTTCCACAGTCGCTATAAACTCCAACTGCTGGCACATCATCAGGCCGGATATCGTGAAATCGGGCCGTTTGTGGCGTCGCTTTCTCAGTGGGACGACCTGGAACAGTTTTTCGAGGTTTACCGCGAAAAGCTGATGATCATTCTAAAAGAACCGGCGTCTCGCAAGAACCACACCAATGTGTTGATGCACATTCAGGGGTATTTTCACAGTAAGCTGACGCCTCGCCAGCGCGGTGAGCTGCGGGAGGTTATCCTTAATTATCGCGCCGGGCTGTTACCGATACTTGCCCCGTTAACGCTGCTTAAACATTACCTGGGGGAATATCCTGACCGCTATCTGTTGGCACAAAACTATTTCAATCCCTATCCCGACGACTTAGGCCTGCGCCTGAATATCAAGTGAGAGCCATCCTCGGCGGGCATAACCTGATTTGGTTAGCGGCGCAGAACACGGTAAATTAGCGCTCGAATAAAACCGTATGGATAAAAAAGAATGGCGAGCTGGCAACATATCGACGAACTGCAGTATATCGCTGCAGATCTTCCGCGTTTCATCGACGACCTGACGCACCTTGTGACCCGCCTGGGTCTGGATACCCGCGAGCTGAATGCCGATCATATTTCGCTGCGCTGCCATCAGAACGCAACGGCTGAGCGCTGGCGTCGTGGGTTTGAACAGTGCGGCGAGCTGCTGTCGGAAACCCTCATCAATGGTCGACCTATCTGCCTGTTCAGATTATCGTCACCGGTGCAGGTTGCGCACTGGGCGTTTAGCGTGGTCGAACTGCCGTGGCCAGGGGAAAAACGCTACCCGCACGAGGGGTGGGAGCATATTGAAATCGTGCTGTCGGGTGAGCCGGAAACCCTGAACGCCCGTGCGCTGGCACTGCTTTCCGATGAAGGACTGAGCCAGCCGGGGATTTTTGTGAAGACCAGCTCGCCGAAAGGGGAGCGCGAGCGTCTGCCAAACCCGACGCTGGCGGTGACGGATGGCAAAGTTACCGTCAAATTTCACCCCTGGTCGATTGAAGATATCGTGTCCAGCGAGCAATAGAATGTAACTGTGTGAGGGCGCTCAGCGTGCGTTTCGCTAAAAAAATGCCATGCTGAGAATGTCGCATCTTAAAGGGAGAAGAGATGACGTTACTGGAAATATGTTGCTATAGCGCAACCTGTGCGGAGATAGCGCAAAATCACGGGGCCGACCGCATCGAACTGTGCGCAGCGCCGAAAGAGGGCGGGTTAACCCCTTCTGTTGGCGTATTAAAAGCGGCCCGCCAGCGGGTAACGATCCCGGTGCACCCGATTGTGCGCCCGCGTGGCGGTGATTTTTGCTATACCGACGATGAGTTTGCCGCCATGCTGGACGATATCCGGGCTATCCGCGAACTCGGTTTTCCGGGCATGGTGACCGGCGTGCTGGACGAAGACGGCAATGTCGATGTCTCGCGCATGCAGCAGATTATGCAGGCGGCACAAGGGATGGCGGTGACATTTCATCGTGCCTTCGATATGTGTGCGAAACCACTCGAAGCCGCTGAAAAACTGAGAGATTTAGGTGTCGCGCGCATCCTGACATCGGGGCAGCAGGCGAGTGCTGAAAAAGGTCTTTCATTAATTATGGAACTAAATACCCATTTAAGTGTTCCAATAATAATGGCGGGTGCAGGTGTCCGTGCAGCGAACCTGAAGCGTTTTCTGGACGCGGGCGTGAAAGAAGTGCACAGCTCGGCAGGTATCTGGACACCTTCGCCAATGCGTTATCGCAATACAGGATTGTCCATGTCGTCGGACGCCGCCGCGGATGAATATTCGCGTTATGGTGTAGACGGCGAGGCAGTGGCGGTGATGAAAACAATGATTGTTGAACATCGCCCATAACCGGTTTTTACCGCGCATCATGTCGCCCAATATGATGCTTGCTCGTACCAGGCTCCTGCCATTAACAGGGGCCTTTTTTTGTGCACAAAAAACCCCCAGCTAGGCTGGGGGTTCCGGAAAGCTTTCAGCTTTAAGCCAGTTATCAAAACC
>NZ_CBFFRL010000132.1:0-13706 GCF_965644215.1 Phytobacter sp. V69 | reverse complement strand
TACAGCTCAGCTAAGGTAAGGCTAATACAGCTAAGGACTCCACTGAACCCCACCGATTAAATCGCACCTTCCTTAGTTAAATTAACGCAACTCCCGCATATTATGAGAATACGCGGCGGCGCGATTCTGGCCGAAGCGCACGTGGCGTTACCCTATGTGCAGCGTGCACAATTCAGCGCCGATAAGACCCTGCTGTCGACCTATGCGGCAACAACAATCAATGAAAAAGAGATCATCTTTATTGATGCCGGAACAACCTCTGCCGCGCTGGCACGCGAAATTCCCACGTCGGTTAGCATCATTACCAATTCAATCGAAGTGTTAAGCGAATTAATGGGCAAAAACGGGGTGAATATTTCCATCCTCGGCGGGTCATTCGACGATTATTCCCACGCCATCCTTGGTAATACCACCATTGAACAAATAAAGAACTATCAGGCGGATAAGGCTTTTATTGGCGTCAGCGCGCTGTCAGAGGCCGGCATCACCACCGATACCGAACTGGACGCGCTGCAAAAAATGGCGATGGCAAAGCAGGCCAAAAAAGTCATCTGCATGACGTCGTTTACCAAATTCAATACCCAGGCGATGTACCAGTCCTGCCGCTGGTCTGATATCGACCTCATCATTACCGATAAAACGCCGCCGAAGAACATCCTCAAATTGATTGAAGAAAATGATGTTGAGCTGGTGGTGGTCGGTGAAGACACCCCTGCGTCACGCTAATACCGCGTTGCCATTTTCACTCCTGCAGGATAAGTCCTCCCCTCTTGCCTGGGTTTTTCATCTCTACCCGGGCGAACTAGCATAAACACATCCCACTGACGACTATCGACATCACGGAGTGTTTATGAAAGCCATCGCCATTACCCAGGCCGCGCAGAACGGCAACAACATTGATTTTTTAACCGACATTGAATTACCGACACCACAAGCCGCAGGCCACGATCTGCTGGTGGCGGTGAAAGCCATTTCCGTTAACCCGGTGGACACCAAGGTGCGCGCGGGCTTTAGCGCCGATAAACCTCGCGTGCTGGGCTGGGACGCGACCGGTGTTGTCACCGCCGTCGGCAACAAAGTCACCCTGTTTAAACCCGGTGACGAAGTCTGGTACGCTGGCGCACTGACCCGCCCTGGCAGCAACAGCGAGTTTCAACTGGTGGATGAGCGCATTGCCGCCCATAAGCCTGCTTCGCTGGATTTCGCCTCTGCCGCCGCCCTGCCGCTGACCGCCATTACCGCCTGGGAAATGCTGTTTGACCGTTTAGGCGTCAGTGAGAACGGCAACGAAGGCGACACGCTGCTGATTGTCGGTGCCGCAGGTGGCGTCGGTTCGATCCTGACCCAACTGGCGCGTAAGTTGACTCGTCTGACCGTGATTGGTACCGCATCCCGTCCACAAAGCCAGCAGTGGGTCAGCGAACTGGGGGCGCATCATGTTATCGACCACACGAAGCCGTTAACCGAAGAGCTCGCGCGTATCGGCATTAAGCAGGTAAGCCATGTTGCCAGCCTCAACAACACGGAGCAGCACTATCAGCAGTTGATCAATGCGCTACAGCCGCAGGGGAAACTGGCACTAATTGACGATCCGCAATCCCTCGACGCTCTGCCCTTAAAAGTGAAAAGCATTTCGCTGCACTGGGAATTTATGTTCACCCGCTCAATGTTCACCACCGCCGATATTATTGAGCAGCATCGCTTACTGACTCGTGTTGCCACGCTCATCGACGATGGGGTTATCAAAACCACGCTGGGGGAACACTTTGGGGCCATCAATGCACAAAACCTGCGTAAAGCGCACCAGTTGCTTGAAACGCACCGCGCGGTCGGCAAAATTGTGCTGGAAGGTTTCTCTGCCGGCTAAGGCGCTGTAACTACGCCAGGATTTATCTCAAAAACATGTTCATGCTCAAGCGGATAGCAAAAAAAGCGGTCCGCTTCTCCTGCTGGTCACGTCTTTTGCTTACACTTTTTACCAAAGCATTATTTTCATAACATTTTCGCGGTTGCAGCGTCGCCGGACGGTAGTCGATGATAAGCCCCGCGAAATGAAAAAACCCAAGACACCTGGAGAGATTATGGGTAAAACAAAAATGTTGCTTCTGGGAACACTGTTGGCAACGGCCAGTACGACTTTTGCTGCACCGCAAACCCCGGCGATTACCGGTGGAACCCAGTCTTATGAAGTGAAGGATTTCGTTGCCGATTTCACTAAATTCAATATCGGCGATACGGTGCCGGAAATGTACCGTAGCGAAGAGTACAACATTAAGCAGTGGAATCTGCGAAACCTGCCTGCGCCGGATCAGGGCAGCCACTGGACTTACATGGGTGGGAACTACGTGCTTATCACTGATGCCGACGGTAAAATTTTGAAAGCCTATAATGGCGATATCTTCTACCACCGTTAATTTCAGGAAACCGTATTGATCATTCGTCCCTGGCAAGAGAGCGACCGTCCTTTTCTGCGTACGTTGTTTCTGCGTTCCCGCAGAGCAAACTGGACATGGCTGGACGGCCGCGACTGGCAACTGGAAGACTTTGATGCCGTCACTCTTGATGAAATCATCTGGGTGGCGGAGGACGATGGACACCGGCTGGGCTTTGCCGCCGTGTACGTGAACGACAATTTTCTGCATAGCCTGTTTGTTGACCCGGATGCGCAAGGCAAAGGGGTCGGCAGCGCGCTGCTGAAAAAAGTGCAGTCTGAATTTACCAGTACAGGCTCACTGAAATGTCTGGTGCAAAATCGCCACGCGCTGGCGTTTTATCAGCACCATGGCTGGCATGTCGAAGCGGAAGGCACATCGCCGGACGGGGATTATCTGCTCATGCATTATCGGCTGCCCTGACGGGCAGCCTTCTTGACTTATACCGCGCGAAACGCGATATCACCCGGAATGACTTCACCCTGCCAGTAGAGCTGCGCCGCAACGCGCCCCGCCAGCTTGCGATACAAACCGGTAAACTCGCTGTCCGGACGGCTCACCACCGTCGGTTCGCCACGGTCGAGATCTTCACGCAGGCTGATGTGCAACGGCAGCTGCCCCAGCAATTGCGTGTGGTACTGCTCGGCCAGTTTCTCTGCCCCACCGGTACCGAAAATCGGCTCGTGATGACCACAGTTGCTGCAAATATGCATGCTCATGTTTTCCACGATACCCAGCACCGGTACTTCCACTTTCTCGAACATCACGATGCCTTTTTTGGCGTCAATCAGCGCGATATCCTGCGGCGTGGTGACCACCACCGCCCCGGTCACCGGAATGTTCTGCGCCAACGTCAGCTGGATGTCACCGGTACCTGGCGGCATATCGAGCACCAGATAATCGAGATCCGGCCACATTGACTCCTGCAGTAGTTGTAGCAGCGCCTTGCTGGCCATCGGGCCGCGCCAGACCATGGCGTTGTCGTCAGTCACCAGATAGCCAATGGAGTTGGTGGCAAGGCCGTGCGCCATGATCGGTGCCATGTGGGTGCCATCCGGCGAGGTCGGACGCTCGCCTTCCGCGCCCAGCATCATCGGGATCGACGGGCCGTAGATATCCGCATCAAGGATACCGACCTTCGCTCCTTCCGCCGCCAGTGCCAGCGCCAGGTTCACCGCGGTGGAGGATTTCCCCACCCCGCCTTTACCTGAGCTGACGGCAATGATGTTCTTCACACCGTTCACACCAGGCTGGTTTTTCACCCGTTTCAGGGTGGCAACGCTGTGGGAGAGCTTCCAGTCGATCGCTCGCGCACCCGTCAGTCGCAATAACTCGGCACTGCATTGCTCTTTCAACTCTTCAAACGCACTGCGCCAGACAAACGGCATCACCAGTTCGATATGCACGGTGTCATCCAGCCAGGCAACATGATGAACCGCCTTAAGCGCGGTAAGATTATGCTTGAGGGTTGGGTGCTGAAAATTGGCCAGCGTTCCGGCGACGAGCGCACGCAAGGCTTCCGGGGATTTGGCCTGGGATTGAGAGTTCATCCCGACTCCTTGTTATGTTGTACTAAAAAGACATTGTTAAGGTTCAAGTTTACTCCACTGTCACCCATTTTTCATTTCTCAATAGTGCCCAATACGGGGCGGGCTTTTATGGCACAACTTTTCCCTTTCAGGTAACATCAAAACCCCTTTTTACTAAAGAAGAAGTAATACCCACTATGACTCAAGTCGCGAAGAAAATTCTGGTAACGTGCGCACTGCCGTACGCCAACGGCTCAATCCACCTCGGCCATATGCTGGAGCACATCCAGGCTGATGTCTGGGTCCGTTACCAGCGAATGCGCGGCCACAATGTCAACTTCATCTGCGCGGACGATGCTCACGGCACGCCGATTATGCTCAAAGCGCAGCAACTGGGCATCACCCCGGAGCAGATGATTGGTGACATGAGTCAGGAACACCAGACGGATTTCGCTGGCTTTGACATCAGCTATGACAACTACCACTCCACGCACAGCGAAGAGAACCGCGAGCTGTCGGAGCTGATTTACACGCGCCTGAAAGAGAACGGTTTTATTAAAAACCGCACCATCTCTCAGCTTTACGATCCGGAAAAAGGCATGTTCCTGCCGGATCGTTTTGTGAAAGGCACCTGCCCGAAATGTAAGTCTCCGGATCAGTACGGCGATAACTGTGAAGTGTGCGGCGCGACCTACAGCCCGACTGAGCTTATCGAGCCGAAATCCGTGGTGTCCGGCACTACGCCTGAAATGCGTGACTCCGAACACTTCTTCTTTGACCTGCCCTCATTTAGCGAAATGCTGCAGGCGTGGACCCGTAGCGGCGCACTGCAGGAGCAGGTGGCGAACAAAATGCAGGAGTGGTTCGATTCCGGTCTGCAACAGTGGGATATCTCCCGCGACGCGCCCTATTTCGGTTTCGAAATCCCGAACGCACCGGGCAAATATTTCTACGTCTGGCTGGATGCGCCTATCGGCTACATGGGCTCGTTCAAAAACCTGTGCGATAAACGCAGCGACCTGAATTTTGACGACTGGTGGAAAAAAGACTCCGACGCCGAGCTGTATCACTTTATCGGTAAAGACATCGTCTATTTCCACAGCCTGTTCTGGCCAGCAATGCTGGAAGGCAGCAACTTCCGCAAGCCAACCAACCTGTTTGTTCACGGCTACGTGACGGTGAACGGAGCGAAGATGTCCAAATCGCGCGGCACCTTCATTAAGGCCAGCACCTGGCTGAACCACTTCGATGCGGACAGCCTGCGTTATTACTACGCAGCGAAGCTCTCTTCCCGTATCGACGACATCGACCTGAACCTGGAAGATTTCGTTCAGCGCGTTAACGCCGATATCGTCAACAAGGTGGTGAACCTGGCATCCCGTTGTGCCGGCTTTATTGCCAAGCGTTTCGACGGAGTGCTGGCGGCAGAACTGGCGGATCCGGCACTGTATAAAACCTTCACCGATGCCTCTGCCACAGTTGCAGAAGCATGGGAAAGCCGTGAATTCGGTAAAGCGATTCGCGAAATCATGGCGCTGGCCGACGTGGCCAACCGTTATGTTGACGAGCAGGCACCGTGGGTTGTGGCGAAACAGGAAGGCCGCGATGCGGACCTGCAGGCGATTTGCTCCATGGGCATCAACCTGTTCCGCGTGCTGATGACCTGGCTGAAACCGGTTCTGCCGACCCTGAGCGAACGCGTTGAAGGCTTCCTCAACACCCCGCTGGAATGGGATGCTATCGAACAGCCGCTGCTGAGCCACAAGGTGAATACCTTCAAGGCACTGTATAACCGCATCGAGATGAAACAGGTTGATGCGCTAGTTGAAGCATCGAAAGAAGAAGTGAAAGCCGCTGCCGCACCGGTTACTGGCCCGCTGGCCGATGACCCGATTGCAGAGACCATCAGCTTTGACGATTTCGCCAAAATCGACCTGCGCGTGGCGCTGATCGAAAATGCAGAATTCGTTGATGGCTCTGACAAACTGCTGCGTCTGACGCTGGATTTGGGCGGCCAGAAACGCAATGTCTTCTCCGGCATTCGTTCCGCTTACCCGGACCCGCAGGTGCTGATTGGTCGCCTGACGGTGATGGTCGCGAACCTGGCGCCGCGCAAAATGCGTTTCGGTATCTCCGAAGGCATGGTGATGGCCGCAGGTCCTGGCGGGAAAGATATCTTCCTGCTGAGCCCGGATGAGGGCGCACAGCCTGGGCAACAGGTTAAATAAGCCACTGAAAGGCGCTGTTAAAACAGCGCTTTTTTTTTATTGCACTATTCTTCAATGGACAGGACATTTCAACAAAAGGGGCATTATGAACATCTTTAAAAAACTTCTCGCCGTTGTGCTGACCACTCTGGTGTTATTCGCCGTCAGCGGTTGTGGTGATAAAGAAGAGAGTAAGACGTTTAACTGGACGGATGGCAAAACCGAGATATCGCTGACCTATTACTACAAAGACGACGTGGTGTTACGTCAGACGGCGAAGAATAAAATTCAGTACGCCAGTCTGGGAGCAGCCAATAAAGAGGCGGCGATGCAGCGTCTGGGGCCGATCAGCGAAAAATACAAAGCGATTCAGGGCGTGACGGAAAGCATCGATTATCAGGATACCTACGCGACGGAAACCTTGACCGTCGATTACACCAAAGTCGATCGTGACGCGCTACAACAGGTGCAGGGTGCCGCGTTCACCGGTGACGTGAAAGATGGCGTCAGCATGGCGAAATCACAGCAGCTTCTGGAAGCACACGGTTTTAAAGAAGTGAAATGATACAGATGCCAGCGCGCGGCTCTCGTGCGCTGGCAGGGTCTTTACTTCGCAGCCGGCTTCGCGTGTTCACGCACCGCCAGTCCACGCAGGAAATAACGCAGGAACTGATCGCCGCATTCGCGGAAATTTTTGTGCTCAGTCGCTCTCATCATGGCGGTGATTTCCGGCATGGAGACGCGGAATTTCTGCTCGGTGAGGATCGCCAGAATATCGTCCGTTTTCAGCGAAAACGCGATGCGTAATTTCTTAAGGGTGATGTTGTTCGTCATCTTACGCTCGGTCACCAGCGCAGGCTGGGATTCATCTTTGCCGCGACGCTCGTAGATTAAACCATTGAGGAAGACCGACATCATAATGTCCGGGCAGCGCTGAAAGCCGTCCTCTTCTTCTTTGTGCAACCAGCCGACAAGCTGCTCGTCGCTCACCGGGGCGTCCGCCAGCGCAAAAATACGCTTAAGGTCGCCGTTATTCATTTTCAGTGCGTAGCGCAGGCTACGTAAGATATCGTTATTGAGCATAAAGCCTTCGAAAAAATCATCGTAAGCGCGCAGTCTACCATCAAACGCTACAACCCCAGCGCTTCTTTTAGGTTCTTAAGATAGCGGCGACTCACCGGCACGGTTTGCCCGTCACGCAGCAGCAATTCGGCCTGGCCGTTATCTTCCAGGCGAATTTCTTTAAGGTGCGCCATATTCACCAGATATTGTCGATGGCAGCGCAGCAGCGGCGTACGGCTTTCCAGCGTGCGCAGGGTCAGCTCGGTGAAGCCCTCTTTGCCATCGTGGCTGGTGACGTAGACACCGCTCATGCGGCTGCTGACGAAAGCAACTTCATCCATCTGCAGCAGATAAATGCGGCTATGCCCGGTACAGGGAATAAATTTCAGCGAGGCCTGGTTTTCCGGCAGTACCGACACATCCTGGACATTGCGCTCCTGGCGTAGCCGGACGAGCGTTTTCTCCAGGCGGCGCGCTTCAATCGGTTTTAGCAGATAGTCAAACGCGTGTTCCTCAAACGCCTTCACCGCGTATTCATCAAAGGCGGTCAGAAAGACCACATACGGTCGGTGTTCCGGGTCGAGCATGCCCACCATCTCCAACCCGCTAATGCGCGGCATCTGGATATCAAGAAACAGCACGTCCGGGCGCAGTTTATGCACCGCACCAATGCCTTCGACCGCGTTGGCGCATTCGCCCACGATCTCAATGTCGCTCTCTTCCTGCAGTAAGATCCGCAGATTCTCCCGCGCCAACGGTTCATCATCAACAATCAGCACTTTTAACATGCGCTTTCCTCCAGCGGGAGTCGTAGGGTAATTCGGGTAAAGATGTCAGGCTCGCAGGCAACCGAAATGCCGCATCCATCGCCAAAACGTGCGCGCAGGCGCTTATCTACCAGACTCATCCCTAAACCGCTGGCATCTGTTTTGGGCTGATACAGCCCGGCATTATCTTCAATATCCAGCACCAGATGATCACCGTCCTGGCTGGCATTGATGGTTATCTCCCCCACTCCGAGCAGTTGCGATGTGCCGTGCTTAATGGCGTTCTCCACAATGGGTTGCAGCGTAAAGGCCGGTAAATGCAGATGCGCAAGCGCGTCCGGCACGTGCAACTGCACATGGAGCCGCGACTGAAAACGCGCTTTTTCGATCTGCAAATAGGCATTCACATGCTCTATCTCATCGGCAAGGGTGACGATTTCCGACGGGCGCTTGAGGTTTTTACGAAAGAAGGTCGACAGATACTGCACCAGCAATCCGGCCTGATCGCTGTCGCGACGAATCACCGCCATCAGCGTATTCAGGGCATTGAACAAAAAGTGGGGATTAACCTGCGCATGCAGCAGTTTGATTTCCGATTGGGTCAGCAGCGCTTTTTGCCGCTCGTATTGTCCGGCAAGGATTTGCGCCGACAGCAACTGGGCGATCCCTTCACCCAACGTGCGGTTGATGGAGCTAAACAGACGGTTTTTCGCTTCATACAATTTGATGGTGCCTACCACGCGCTGGTTTTCCCCACGCAGTGGGATCACCAGCGTCGAACCCAGTTTGCACTGAGGATGCAGCGAGCAACGGTACGGCACTTCGTTACCATCGGCATAGACCACTTCGCCGCTGTCGATAGCCTTCTGCGTCCAGCCGGACGAAATGGGCCGCCCTGGCAGATGGTGGTCGTCTCCCGCGCCGGTAAACGCCAGCAGTTTTTCGCGATCGGTAATGGCCACCGCACCAATATCCAGCTCTTTATAAAGGACCTGGGCGACCTTCATGCTGTTTTCTTCGTTGAAGCCCTGACGCAAAATCCCTTCCGTCGACGCGGCCACTTTGAGCGCGGTGGCAGAAAACGCCGAGGTATATTTTTCAAACATCGCGCGCTTGTCGAGCAAGATACGCATAAACAGCGCCGCGCCCACGGTGTTGGTCACCATCATCGGCGCCGCGATACTTTGCACCAGGTGCAGCGCGCTGTCATAGGGGCGGGCGATCAGCAGGATTATCAGCATCTGCGTCAGTTCCGCCACGCAGGTAATGGCCCCGGCGGTGAGCGGATTAAACACCCGGTCGGTGCGGCCACGTTTAATCAATATGCTGTGCACCAGCCCACCGAGCAGCCCTTCCACAATAGTAGAAATCATACAGCTTAGCGCCGTCATGCCGCCCATAGAGTAGCGGTGCAATCCGCCGGTTAATCCAACCAGCCCACCGACCAGCGGCCCGCCGAGCAGGCCCCCCATCACCGCACCAATTGCGCGCGTGTTGGCGATAGAGTCTTCAATATGCAAACCGAAATAGGTGCCGAGGATGCAGAAAATCGAGAAAGTGACGTAGCAGAGTAGCTTGTGCGGCAGGCGCACCGTGACTTGCATCAGTGGGATAAAAAGACGTGTTTTGCTCATCAGCCAGGCGATAACCAAAAACACACACATTTGCTGGAGTAGCAGCAAAACCAGATTGAATTCGTACATGCCCGCAGCACCGCTCTGACTGAAAGCGCGTACCTTACATGGAGTCGCGCAGAGATTCTTTGAAGGTTTCCAAAAAAATGTTAATTCGTGCTCATTATCACAAACCTTAACGCATGATGATACGAAAGAGATACATTTCGAACAAAAAACAAACGATTTATCCTGGGTCAGGTAAAAAAGACTAAAGTTGAAGTGGGGGATTTCTTGCAAAGGTGAAACCATGGCACTTTACACAATTGGTGAAGTGGCGATGTTATGCGATATCAATCCCGTGACGTTACGGGCATGGCAACGACGCTATGGATTGCTCAAACCACAGCGCACGGAAGGCGGACACCGGTTGTTTACCGACGCCGACATCGACCGGATTCGCGAAATAAAGCGTTGGATCGATACGGGTGTGCAAGTCAGCAAAGTGCAGACCCTGCTGAACAAAGAACCCGAAAGCGAACGCAATGGCTGGCGCGCACAGCAGGAAGTGGTGCTCCAGTATCTGCAAAGCGGCAACCTGCAACGGCTGCGGCTGTGGATCAAAGAGCGCGGTCACGACTACCCGGCAGACACTCTGGCTACCCACCTGATTATCCCCCTGCGCCGCCGACTGCAATGCCAGCAGCCCGCCTTGATGGCGATGCTCAGCTTGCTCGATGGCGTGTTGATTAACTATATTTGCGGCTGCCTGAATGCCGCGCGTAAAAAAAACGGCCGTGATGCGCTGATCGTTGGCTGGAATGTGCAGGACACCCCGCGACTGTGGCTGGAGGGCTGGATGGCAAGCCAGCAGGGCTGGCGGGTCGACGTACTGGCTCATTCACTAAGCTATCTGCGACCCGAGATGTTCGAGGGACAGACGCTGCTGGTCTGGTGCGGTGAAGCCCCCTCGTCAGCACAGCAAAAACAGATGCATGACTGGCAGCAAAGTGGACTGGCCGTTTTCCCCCTCGGCATTTAATGGTTCATTAACAGCCCCGCTTCCTCGTATAATACTTTTCTTAACAAAGGAGCGAAAAATGAACCTGTCCAAAATTACCGTCATTGCAATTTTTCTGCTGATGGCGATCGGTGGCATCAGCGGCGTGATGCTCGCGGGCTATTCCTTTATTGTTCGCGGCGGTGTTGGCTGAATAGCCGGGCGAGACGCTCGAACCCCCGGTCAACAATAATCGCGGCCAGCGCCACCAGAACGGCGCCCTGCACCACGTAAGCCGTATTAAAACCGCTCAGGCCGATGATGATCGGCGTGCCCAGCGTGCTGGCCCCGACCGTAGAGGCAATGGTCGCTGTACCAATGTTGATAATAACGGACGTGCGGATCCCGGCGACAATCACTGGTGCGGCCAGCGGCAGTTCAACCTTGATAAGCCGCTGCAGGCTGCTCATTCCCATCCCTTTTGCCACGCTTTGAACGCTCTCCGGCACCGCGGCAATCCCTGCCAGCGTGCCCTGCAATATCGGCAGTACGCCATAGAGAACCAGCGCAATAATGGCCGGTTCGCGGCCAAATCCCATCACCGGTACCGCAATAGCCAGTACCGCCACGGGCGGGAAGGTCTGGCCGACGGCGGCAATGCTCTCGACCAGCGGGCGAAACTCTCGGCCCCAGGGGCGCGTCACTAAAATGCCAGCCCCCAGTCCCATCACAATCGCCAGCAGACTCGATACTCCCACCAGCCAGAAATGGGCGAGCGTCAGGGCAACAAAGCTTTCCTGCTGATACACTGGTCGCGGCAGTTGGGGAAACAGCGCGCTAAAGAGCGCTCCGCTGTAAGGCATCGCCACCAGTAGCGCGACAAAGACAGCGATCAGCCAGAGCAGCGGGTCACGCAGATGTCTCACTCAGCGCCTCCGTTCTGAGCAGGTCGCGAAAATGCAGCGTGCCGCAGGGCACACCCTGCGCATCGGCAACCGGCAGCACGTCACACTGGCGGGCGACAAACTGCGATAGCGCTTCACGCAGTGTCATGTCGTCACGCAACGGTTCCCCTTCTGCCGTTTCACCCACCCGCATCCAGGCGCTAACCTGGCGCAGTGAAAGCAGGCGCACGCCCAGCTCGCTGCGGCCAAAAAAGTCGCGTACAAACGGGTTTGCCGGGCGCGTCAGCATCTCCAGCAGCGTTCCCTGCTGCACGATCGCCCCGCTGTCCATCAACACCAGGTGATCCGCCAGTTGCAGCGCTTCGTCGATATCATGGGTGACCAGCACAATTGTGCGTCCTAGCAGACGGTGGATACGGATCATCTCCTGCTGGAGGGCACCACGCGTAACCGGATCCAGCGCGCCAAACGGCTCGTCCATCAGCAACACTTCCGGGTCCGCTGCCAGCGCGCGGGCCACGCCGACGCGCTGCTGCTGGCCACCGGAAAGCTGGTGTGGAAACCGGTCGCGCAGGCTGTCATCCAGCCCCAGCAGGGCCATCAGTTCGTCCACCCGCGCGGCAATCTTGCCCCGCGACCATTTTTGTAATTGCAGTACCGTGGCGATGTTCTGGGCCACCGTCCAGTGCGGGAACAGGCCTATCGACTGAATGGCGTAGCCCATCCTGCGGCGCAGCTCCAGCACCGGCAGGCTGCGGATCTCCTCTCCGGCAAATAAAATGGTGCCTTCATCATGCTCCACCAGACGGTTGATCATTTTCAGCGTGGTGGATTTTCCGGATCCCGAAGTGCCAATCAGCACGGAAAACGCACCGGTTTTACACTCGAGATTCAGATCGCTCACCGCCTGCTGCCCGGCGAACGATTTGCTGACATGCCTGAATTTAATCATGGCTGTTTTACCTCCAGCAGCGCGATACCCAGCGCAAAGAGTGCGTCCACGACCACGGCCAGGGCAATAACCGGGATCACACCCAAGAGCACCAGATCCAGTGCGCTACTTAAAAGCCCCTGAAACACCAGCGCGCCAAAGCCGCCTGCACCAATCAACGCCGCGATCACCGCCATGCCCACGGTTTGTACCGTCACCACCCGCAGGCTGCGTAATAAGATGGGCAATGCCAGCGGCAGACGCACATGTATAAAGCGCTGGCGGGCGCTCATGCCCATCCCCCTGGCGCTTTCCAGCACATCCACCGGCACCTGATTTAACCCGGCCACCACCCCACGCACCAGCGGCAGCAGTGCATAGAGCACAAGCGCAATCAGCGCAGGCGTGATGCCGGTTCCCGCTACGCCGAGTGTTCCAAGCCAGGGGAACTGCGCCACCAGCCCGGCCAGCGGCGCAATCAACAGGCCAAACAGCGCCACGGAAGGCACGGTCTGAATCACATTCAGTAAGGTAAACACCGGATGCTGACGCGCCGGATGACGATAACACCACAGCCCGATACCCACACCCAGCACCAGTGCAGGCAGCAACGTACCGAACAGCAATTTCAGATGCTGCGCCAGCGCATCGTTAAAGACGACCTGCCGGTTGGCATACTCTTTTAGCAAGGAAAGCGTATCCAGTTGCCCGCTCAGCAGCATCCACAGGGGAAGTAGCCAGATTTGCGCATGCAGCAACCAGCGCCAGACCGGATTGACGCTGAATCGCCGAATGGCATCGCTGCTGGCCAGTAACGACAGCGCCAGCCACAGCCACAAGCCGCTACCGGGCGAGGTGCGGGCGAGCGCACTGCCTGACTGCACCAGATCGCTTGCCGCCCTGCCCGCGCACCAGACTAATACGCAAAAGGATGCCTCGGCGACCAGCAGCGTGGCCAGGTTCGCAAGGCGTCCGGGAAGGAAACTCAGCAGCAATAACAGCGCGGGCGCAAGCAATCCCCAGGCGGCAAATTCGGGCCAGACCTGCCAGATTGCACGACTTTCCCCGGAGACCAGGCGATTAGGGGCATAATTCACGAAGGGCAGTGCCGTTGCCGCCAGCGCCAGTAACGCCAGCAGCAACAACACGCGGTTATGACAACGTCGCTCCACGTTTATTTAATCAGCGCGAATTCAGATAATAAGTGCAACGCTCGGACATGATTGTGGAGAGTGTAGGAGGAAGGGTTAACTACCGATA
>NZ_CBFFRL010000131.1:0-13793 GCF_965644215.1 Phytobacter sp. V69 | reverse complement strand
TGTTAGGGCGCGGCTGGTAAGAGAGCCTTATAGGCGCATCAGAAAAACCTCCGGCTATGCCGGAGGATATTTATTTTTGAGTTGAAGAAATGTGCCGCAGGTCGCAAACTAGATGGTTTCCGTTAACCGGTTTGCAACATGCGTACCTCGCGATTCCAGTTCTCCGTTAAACCTCAGGAAGCTCTCCTAATCCTCATCACCATGTTCTGGGGTGGGACATTCCTTGCCGTGCAATATGCCGTCACCCTGAGCGGCCCGTTCTTTTTTGTCGGCCTGCGTTTCGCGACGGCGGCGCTGGCGGTGGCGTTACTCTCCTTTAAAGTGCTTAAAGGGATCACCTGGCTTGAAGTGAAAGCCGGTGTCGCCATCGGCGTGGCGATTGCGCTGGGGTACAGCCTGCAAACCTGGGGACTGCAGTCGATTCCCAGCAGTAAATCGGCTTTTATCACCGCCATGTATGTCCCGCTGGTGCCGCTGCTGCAATGGCTGTGCCTGGGGCGTATGCCGGGGCTGATGTCCTGCGTCGGTATTGTGCTGGCATTTATTGGTCTGATTCTGCTGGCCGGGCCGGATGGCAACATGCTGGCGCTGGGGAAAGGCGAAATCATCACCCTGGTCGGCGCGGTGGCGATTGCCGCTGAGATCATTTTGATCAGCGCCTGGGCCGGGAGGGTGGACGTACGGCGTGTCACCGTTGTGCAACTGCTGACCGCATCGCTGGTGGCGTTTGCGGCGATGGCACCAGCCGGTGAATCCATTCCGGAGATCTCCCCGACACTGCTCGCACTGGCGGCGGGGCTGGGTATTTTCAGCGCCATTATTCAGGTCACCATGAACTGGGCGCAACGTAGTGTTTCGCCAACCCGTGCGACGGTTATCTATACCGGGGAACCGGTGTGGGCGGGTATTTTTGGCCGCATGGCCGGTGAGCGCCTGCCGATGCTGGCTATCTTAGGCGGTGTGTTTATCGTTGTGGGTGTGCTGGTCTGCGAACTGAAACTGAAAAAGAAAGCGGCGCCGTTGGCAGCGCCGGAAACAACAGTCGAGCCGGAATCCTGATCAGCAGGCCGGGCGCATCAGGGTGTGGTAGTGACGATCGAACCACACCAGCCCCTCTGGCGCGGGATGGTGGACAATAGCCTTAATCTCGCAAAACAGAATATCGTGCGTCCCCACGCTCACCACCTGCGTAATGTGGCAATCGAAGGAAGCCAGCGCCCCCTCCAGCCGTGGGCAACCCGTTTCCCCGGTTTGCCACGATGCGGCGGCAAAGCGTTCTGCCATCGCCGTTTTCCCACCAAATAAATTCGACAGCGCCTGCTGTCCGGCAGACAGCGTATTCACGCACAGCGCCCGGTTGTTGTCGAACACTGGCCACACCGAGGCTGCGCGGTTCAGGCAGACCAGCAGCGTTGGCGGTGAATCGGTGACG
Source organism: Phytobacter sp. V69 (assembly GCF_965644215.1). NCBI lineage: Bacteria > Pseudomonadati > Pseudomonadota > Gammaproteobacteria > Enterobacterales > Enterobacteriaceae > Phytobacter > Phytobacter sp. V69. The sequence continues at coordinate 12,361 of NZ_CBFFRL010000131.1, read as the reverse complement.
CTGCACACCGCGCTGGCGGTAAATCCAGCCTGGCCTGCGTCACCGTCGGTGGTAATGATATTGACCGCCGCGCCAACGCAGGACATGGCGTCACGAAATGTCTGTTGATTCATCGCCTCATCCCCTCTCAAAGTAGCTGGCAGGCGTCGCTGAACGCCAGTCGCGGCAGACGACCAAACAGTTTGCTGGCATCGCCGTAACCGATATTGATCAGCAAATTACTGCGCCATGTGGTGCCGCTGAAAAATGTCTTATCCACCAGCGCGCGGTCAAAACCGGACATTGGCCCGGTATCCAGCCCTAAGGCCCGGCAGGCGCTAATCAGATACGCCGCCTGCATACTGCTGTTACGAAACGCGGTCTCTTCCGCCAGCTGCGCGCTGGAGGTAAACCAGCTTCGCGCATCGCCGTGGGGGAAGAGTTCCGGCAGCCGTTCATAGAATTCGCTGTCCCATGCGACAATCGCGGTTACCGGGGCGCTCAGGGTTTTGGCCAGATTGCCACTCGATAACGCCGGACTCAGCCGCTCTTTACCTTCCTCACTGCGAATAAACACAAAACGTGCCGGGCTGCAGTTGGCCGATGTCGGCCCCATTTTGACCAGCTCGTAAATCCCGGCAAGGGTCGCGTCACTCACCGGCCGGTCCTGCCAGCCGTTGTGGCTGCGGGCGTCATAAAACAGGGTGTTCAGCGCGCTTTGGTTCACGGCTTCACTCATAACAACTCCTTTTCGGCAATCGGCAGTAAGGTTTCCAGTCCGCTAAGTAGCAGGGTATTAAAGGCGTCACTGTGGGTGACATTACAGGCGTGTCCGCCACGTTCCATCAGCCGGATCTCACTATTGGGCAAGGCGTGGTGCAGCCTTTGCGAGCAGGTCCAGGGCACCAGCAAATCGTCCCGGGAACCGATAATCAGTGCCGGGCAGCGAATCTGCGCCGCCGTGGCGCTGAAATCGGCCTGTTTCAGCGCGTTCAGTCGCCGTAGCAGGTTGTGCTCCCCCTGAAAATGCGCCAGCGCGAGGGATTCTTCCGCCTCCAGGCGCGGGGCATGTTCTTCCAGCCAGTCGGCGGGATAGAGAAACAGCGGCTGTGCTTCGACCCACGCTTGCGCGCCGCCGGCCTGCAATAAGCGCTCGCGCACGTGGAAGCAGCGGCGGGTGTGGTCGCTCAGCTGTAGCCAGCCGTTGACCAGCACCAGCGCGCTGATGCTGCGGGGGTAATCCTGCGCAAGCTGTAATCCAACTAACGCTCCCAGCGCATGACCGACCACACAAAATCGGTCGATGCCCGCCTGTTGCAGGGCGCTCAGCAGCTCTGCGGCCATATCCGCCATGCTGTAGCCGTCCGGCAGCGTCGCCGGGTTATTGCCGGTGCCGCACTGGTCGTAGCTGACCACCTGAAACCGGGTTTGCAGGGCCGCCGTTTGCGCCAGCCAGTAGCTACCATTGCCACCCAGTCCGGCTATCAATACCACCACGGGCGCGCCCGCAAAGGGCGGCTCACTGAGGGTCAGTTTCATGCAAACCTCACTTTGCGATGTGCGCGACGGTGGCGATTTCGACCAGTGCCTCCGGCTTGACCAGCCCACACTGAATACAGAAACGGGCGGGCTTATCGCCGGGGAAGAACTCCGCATAAACTTCGTTAATCGCGGCGTAATTTTTCCAGTCGGTGATAAAAATACTGTTGAACGTCACGTCCTCCATCGAGCCGCCCGCCGTTTCGATAACTGTGCGGATCGTCTCCAGCACGTGACGGGTTTGCGCCTTTGGGTCGCCGGGGTAAACCACATTGTTTTGCTTATCAAACGGCAGCGTACCGGAGACGTAGACCACGCCATCCGCCAGCGTACCGGGAACAAAGGGGGCGATCGGAGTGGTGGTTCCTGGGGGAATAATGACCTGTTTTGGCATGGCGTTCTCCTAAGCAATGTTGGCCAGTGGCTGGGGTGACAGGGCGTTGCAGAAAGTTTCAACATCGCTGACCCAGCCAAAGAAGGTTTCAATATTGAACAGTGCGGCCTGTTGGGCGAAGGCCGGGCCTGCCTGATGGGTGGCGTCTTCCAGCACAACGCCGAAATACTCAAGGAAGAAGCCATCGCGTAGCGTCGACTCGACGCACACGTTGGTGGCAATCCCGGTAAACACCAGGTGGCGGATGCCGCGACTGCGCAAAATGCTGTCCAGCGGGGTGTTAAAAAAGCCGCTGTAGCGGGGCTTCGGCAGGACAATGTCGCCCTCTTGTGGCACCAGCTCATCCAATAACTGGTAATCCCAGCCGCCTTTCGCCAGCAGTTTTCCCTGTAGTTCAGGGCGCTTGCGCATGGTTTTGAGCGCATTCGATTTGTGCCAGTTTGGTGAACCCGGCCCACCGGCTTCCACATACTGGTCATCCCAGCCGTTCTGGAACCAGATGATGAGCATGCCCGCTTCGCGCGCGGCGGCAACAGCGGTTTTAATCTGCGCAATCACCGGGGCGGTGGCGGAGACATCGAACCCCGCCAGGTCGAGGTATCCCCCTTTCGTGGCGTAGGCGTTTTGCATATCCACCACAATCAGCGCGCTCTGCGCCGGGTCGAAACGCAGCGAATCGGGACGGGCGTTAAGCGTAATCATCAGGCGACCTCTCGGGTTGGGGCAGGGATCTGGCTGCGGCAGTTCATCAGTGGCTGGATACGCTCACCGAAGGCTTCAATGCCGCCCAGGAAATCATCAAATGTCAGCAGCACGCCGTCGGTACCGGGAACGGTAGCGACCTCATCGAGCAGGCGTGCGACAGTCGCATACGAACCGACCAGCGTACCCATGTTGATATTGACGGCGGAGGTGGGGTCAGCCATCTGGCGCACGTTGGTGTCGCTGCCAGAGCGGGTGTCTTTCTGACTTTGCTCGGTCAGCCACGCCAGGGCTTCATCATCCGCGCCGGCCTTGTAGTGTTCCCATTTGGCGCGTGCGGCCTCATCGGTTTCATCGGCGATGATCATAAACAGCACATACGAGCCCACGTCGCGCCCGGTTTTTTCCGCCGCCTCGCACATTCGCTGCGCGGTAGGGGCAAAGGCCGTCGGCGTGTTAACCCCTTTGCCAAAGCAGAAGTTGTAATCTGCGTACTGGGCTGAAAACGCCATGCCAGCATCGCTTTGCCCGGCACAAATCACTTTCATGGGCTGGCCTGGCTGCGGGCTGACGCGACAGTCGTTCATGGTGAAGAACTCACCTTTGAAATCGCTTTTCCCGGTGCCCCACAAATCACGTAGCACCTGGACATATTCGGTCAGGTAATCATAACGGCGTGAGAAGTACTCATCGCCGGGCCAGATGCCCATCTGGTCGTATTCCGGCTTTTGCCAGCCTGTGACCAGGTTGACGCCAAAACGACCGCCGGAAATGGAGTCGATGGTGGAGGCCATGCGCGCCACAATGGCGGGCGGCAGCGTTAAGGTGGCGGCGGTAGCGTAGATCTGAATCCGCGATGTCACGGCGGCAAGTCCCGCCATCAGGGTGAAGGACTCCAGGTTGTGATCCCAGAATTCTGTTTTGCCGCCAAAACCGCGCAGCTTAATCATCGACAGGGCGAAGTCGAAGTGATAATGCTCGGCCTTTTGCACAATCACCTTGTTGAGCTCAAACGTCGGTTTGTACTGCGGCGCATGGGTGGAAATTAGCCAGCCGTTGTTGCCAATCGGAACGAAAACACCAATTTTCATCTCGTACCTCGCGTTGTCGGGTGAACGTCGGGCGTGGCGTTGCATCCTGCACTCTCCTGTAAGCCTCGCATCAATGAGTTAGCAAAGGGGATGCCAGTTTTGAAAATTGCATTGTTATTAACGTGTTAAACAAAAGTTGACGAAATGCAGGCTAAAAAAGTGGACTAAATGGTCAAAAACAGTGCACAAAAAACAGGCATCTTTGCGCCATGGCTGTGCAGGGGTCGAGTCGGCTTACGCCATTTGGTATGCTGAGAAAAATCAGTAAGGAGAAAAACATGGCGCAGGAGACGGCAAAAAAAGTGGGCAAACGGACCCGGGCAGTGAACGAGAAAAAAGAGGCGATTCTGTCGGCCGCGCTCGAGACTTTTTCCCTGTATGGCATTCACGGTACGCGCATTGAAAAAGTGGCGGAGCGGGCAGGAGTGTCAAAAACCAATCTTCTCTACTATTACCCGTCGAAAGAAGAGCTGTACCTTGCCGTGCTGCGACAGATCCTCGCTATCTGGCTGGCACCACTAAAAGCCTTTCGCGAGGACTTTACCCCGCTGGTGGCGATTCAGGAGTACATTCGCTTAAAGCTTGAGGTCTCGCGTGATAATCCGCAGGCATCGCGGCTGTTCTGTATGGAGATGCTACAGGGTGCGCCGGTCCTCAAAGCGGAACTGGAAGGATCGCTGAAAGCGCTGGTGGAAGAGAAATCGGCCATCATTGCCGGCTGGGTCGCCAGCGGCAAACTGGCGCCGGTTGATCCGCACCACCTGATCTTTATGATTTGGGCCTCAACCCAACATTATGCCGACTTTGCCACCCAGGTCGAGGCGGTGACCGGCACAACGTTACAGGATGAGGCCTTTTTTCAGCGCACGGTAGAAAACGTGCAGCGGATGGTAACCGTCGGCATCCGCGTACGTTAATGTGCTGGCGGTAACGGGCAGCTTAAATCGCCTTCTTCGCATTGCAACAATGAAGAGAGCCAGGCTTCCCGTTCAATGGTTTTGTCAGTAATGCACTGGTTATGGACCATGGGCTGGACGCTGCCTCCTGCGGTGCCCGTGTCGATAAAGGCGCAGTCGGCATCGCGCAGATTAATCCACGCCTGTTGTGCTTTTTTCATCAGATCCCGCTGGCCTGGCGTCGCGCGCTTGAGGGCCTCCTGCCAGGTCTTATTCAGCTTCTTATCAGCCGCCTGGGCTTGTTGGGCGGTACACATGTTCAGCGCTGACTGGGTACTGGCGTTGTCACATTCATCCGCCAGCGCGCTGGCACTGACCAGCAAAAACGCCCCTGCAATCAAAAAACGTTTCATATTTTCTCCGTATGAAAAAATGCCGGATAGCATTGCGCGTATCCGGCATACGGTACTACGGCATCGCGCTTAATTGTAGCCCCGGTTCGCCGTAGGTCACCGGGGAATGTTGCGCTTTTAGCCGATGGTCATCAGACTGGCGTTGCCGCCTGCGGCTGCGGTGTTAATGCTCAGCGAACGCTCGACCCATAAACGATCGAGCAAAATATTGCTCTCTCCGCGGGCAAAACCCTGCACCGAGATGATAGCTCCGCTGCGGGTGGCGATGTGCCCGCACAGCTCGCGCAACTGATCGGAATCGCCGTGATAAATCACCGCATCAAACGGCTGCGAAAGCAGGTCATCGGTTGCCGCCAGCGTAATCCTTGCGCTGACGTTCTCCGGCAGGCTGTTACTCAGGGTGCGGTGCAGCTCATCATCTGGCCACAGGACCTGGCAGCCGCTGGCAAGTGCCGCCGCGAGCTGCGTCAGGCTATCTTCTTCGTTGTCGGCCAGGCAAAGTACAGACTCGCGAGGCAACAGCGTCCAGGTGTTACGCTCACCGGTAGGGCCGGGCAGCACGCGCTGGATCCCGGTCTGGGCCAGTTCGCCGAACTGTTGGCAAATGGCCTGTAAGGCCGGGTTGTTCTGGGCCCACTGCGCCAGCGCATCCAGCGGCTGGGTCAGCGTCGGTTTCAATTGTGCATCGAGCGGGAAGCGGGCGTCATGGCGAGACAGCGTCTGCTTGATGGCCTCTTGTGGACGGCTGGCGAGCAGGCGATAGAGATACAGCGGCCCACCGGCTTTTGGCCCGGTACCGGAGAGTCCTTCGCCGCCAAAGGGCTGCACGCCCACGACGGCACCCACCATATTGCGGTTGACGTACAGGTTGCCGACGTGAGCGCTGCCGGTCACCTGAGCGATGGTTTCATCAATACGGGTATGAACGCCGAGGGTCAGGCCATAGCCGGAGGTATTAATCTGGGCCACCAGTTTGTCGAGATCGTTGCGGCGGTAGCGCACCACGTGCAGCACCGGGCCAAAGACCTCTTTTTTCAGCTCGTCAAAACTCTCCAGCTCAATCAGCGTTGGCATCACAAAGGTGCCGGTGCGCCATTCGCGGGCGTCCTGGGGGTTTTCCTGCGCGGTCTGGAACACCGGACGGCCTTTCTCGCGCATGGCCTGAATGTGTTTCTCGATATTCTCTTTGGCTTCGCTGTCGATGACCGGACCGATATCCGTCGTCAGGCGACCCGGATTCCCCATCCGGCATTCCGCCATCGCACCGCGCAGCATGGTGAGCGTGTGTTCAGCGATCTCTTCCTGCAGGCAGAGTACGCGCAGCGCCGAACAGCGTTGCCCGGCACTGTCGAAGGCCGAGGCGAGCACATCGACCACCACCTGTTCGGTCAGCGCGGATGAATCAACAATCATTGCGTTCAGCCCGCCCGTTTCGGCGATAAGCGGCGTCGGGCGACCCTGCGGATCCAGACGCGTGGCGATATTGCGCTGTAACAGGCTGGCGACTTCGGTTGAGCCGGTAAACATCACTCCGCGTACGCGGTTATCCGCAGTTAGCTGTGCACCCACGGTTTCACCACGGCCCGGCAATAACTGCAGTACGCCCGGCGGCACACCCGCTTCCAGCAAAATGGCCACGCCCTGTGCGGCAATCAGCGGCGTCTGTTCTGCCGGTTTGGCCAGTACGGTGTTGCCCGCCGCCAGCGCGGCGGCGATTTGTCCGGTAAAAATCGCCAGCGGGAAGTTCCACGGGCTGATACAGACCACCGGGCCTAGCGGACGGTGGGTTTCGTTGGCGAAATCTTCCCGCACCTGGCCCGCGTAATAACGCAAGAAGTCGACCGCTTCGCGAACTTCGGCAATGGCGTTACTGAAGGTTTTACCCGCTTCACGTACCAGAATGCCGAGCAGCGTCTGCATCTGATCTTCCATCAACACCGCCGCGCGTTCGAGAATGGCCGCGCGCTCCTGGGGCGGGGTGGCAAACCAGATAGGCGCGTTGTTCACCGCACTTTCCAGCGCACGCGCCACTTCACTGCCGGTGGTTTCCCGGACATAGCCGACAATATCTTTCGGCTCGGCCGGGTTCAGCAGCGCCGCCATTTCACCTTCTGCCACCGGGGTTTCCAGCAGTGGTTTGGCCAGCCATTTCTGCGTCGTGCTGTTCAGCAGGGAAGAGGAGAGGGAGGCCAGACGATGTTCGTTGGCCAGATCCAGCCCGGCTGAGTTGATGCGCCCCTGGCCGTACAGCCAGCGCGGCAGCGGGATTTTCGGGTGCGGCAGGCCAACGTGGCCCTCTTGTGTCGCCAGTTTCTCCACCGCCAGCACCGGATCCGCCACCAGTTCATCGAGCGGCAGTGAGGTATCGGCAATGCGGTTAACAAAGGAGGTATTGGCCCCGTTTTCCAGCAGGCGGCGCACCAGGTAAGCCAGCAGCGTTTCGTGTGTGCCCACCGGGGCATAGATGCGGCACGGGCGGTTCAGTTTGCCGTCGGAGATTTTCCCCACCACCTGTTCATAAAGCGGTTCACCCATGCCGTGCAGGCACTGGAACTCATACTGACCCGGATAGTAGTTCTGCCCCGCCAGTTGGTAGATAGCCGCCAGGGTGTGGGCGTTGTGGGTGGCGAACTGCGGGTAAATCAGATTCGGTACGGCGAGCAGTTTTTTCGCACACGCCAGATAGGAGACGTCGGTGTACACCTTGCGCGTATAGACCGGATAGCCTTCGAGTCCGTCCATCTGCGCGCGTTTGATTTCGCTATCCCAGTACGCGCCTTTCACCAGGCGAATCATTAGACGGCGACGGCTGCGCGATGCCAGATCTGTCAGGTAATCAATGACGAACGGGCAGCGTTTCTGGTAGGCCTGAATGACAAAACCAATGCCGTTCCAGCCCGCCAGTTCCGGTTCGAAGCAGAGTTTCTCCAGCAGGTCGAGGGAGATTTCCAGCCGGTCGGCCTCTTCGGCATCGATGTTAATGCCGATGTCATACTGGCAGGCCAGCAGCGCCAGCGATTTCAGCCGCGGGTAGAGCTCCTCCATCATTCTGTCGTACTGGGCGCGGTTGTAGCGCGGGTGCAGAGCAGAGAGCTTAATGGAGATCCCTGGGCCTTCATAAATACCGCGGCCATTGGAGGCTTTACCAATGGCGTGGATCGCCTGCTGGTAAGAGACCATGTAGGCCAGGGCGTCGGCGGCGGTCAGCGCGGCTTCACCCAGCATGTCGTAAGAGTAGCGGAACCCTTTCTCTTCCAGTTTGCGGGCGTTGGCCAGCGCTTCGGCGATGGTTTCCCCGGTAACGAACTGCTCGCCCATCAGGCGCATCGCCATGTCCACGCCTTTACGGATCAGCGGTTCGCCGCTCTTGCCGATAATGCGGTTCAGCGAGTGCGACAGGCTGGCTTCGTTATGGGTGGAGACCAGTTTGCCGGTAAACAGCAGGCCCCAGGTGGCGGCATTAACGAACAGCGAGGCGCTGCGGCCGATATGCGATTGCCAGTTGCCGTTGCTGATTTTGTCGCGGATAAGCGCATCGCGCGTGGTCTTATCGGGAATACGCAGCAACGCTTCCGCCAGGCACATCAGCGCTACCCCTTCCTGAGAGGAGAGGGAAAACTCTTGCAACAGGCTTTGCACCATACCCGCACGCCCGGTCGCGGTCTTCTGGTTACGCAGTTTCGCCGCCAGCTGCGTCGCGAGATGTTGAGTGCTTTCGGCGACAGGTTGAGGGAGACGCGCCTGTTCAAGCAGCATCGGCACTGCATCGGTTTCCGGGCGACGCCAGGCCGCGGTGATAGCGGCACGTGAAACCGACTGCGGTAAAATGTTTTCGGCAAATTCGAGGAAGGGCTGGATGCTCTCTTCACCGCTGCTATCGGTTTCGTCACTATCAGCAGACTGGCCCGCATGGGTGGCAGGCAGCTCAGGGATCATTTCGTTATTTTCGAGCTTTTCCAGGTAGCTAAAAATGGCCTGCTTAATCAGCCAGTGTGGTGTGCGGTCAATCGATGCAGCAGCGGATTTCAGTCGCTCACGCGTCGCATCGTCAAGTTTAACGCCCATGGTGGTAGTACCCATGTTTTTCTCCTGCGATTTTTGTTGTGAGCAAACTATCCACCATGTTGCAACTTTGTGCAACCTTGTTAAATGTGACCGCGTTAACAAGGTGAATATTGAATGATAAGTTAATTATATGTGACGGTGATTTCGTTTTGGTCTTACTGTTTGTGAGGGGTAATCTTGCGCTGTATAACACTTTTTTAAGGTGCAACCTTTAAAAGTGTGACATGGTGCAACCTGGGAAGAAATAGTAACGGTTTCAGGATGAAATTGATGTAAATGCTGTGTTAAATCAATTGTGAATAACCGAGGCTTCCGGCAGGATACGGGCGCTTCATAACAACAATCACATCGCCACCCCGTTCCGGTGGTGAAATAAGCGGCGAAAAAGATATTCGTCGACGCATAATCCTGGAGACCTTCATTAATGGCAATTAGCACACCGCTGCTGGTGACCTTTCTTATTTATATCTTTGGCATGATTCTCATCGGGTTCTTCGCATGGCGTTCAACGAAAAACTTTGATGACTATATTTTAGGTGGTCGTAGTCTGGGGCCGTTAGTCACCGCCTTATCGGCCGGGGCGTCGGACATGAGTGGCTGGTTGCTGATGGGGCTGCCTGGAGCGATTTTTATCTCCGGGATTTCTGAAAGCTGGATTGCCATTGGCCTGACGCTCGGCGCGTGGGTCAACTGGAAGCTGGTGGCAGGCCGTCTGCGTGTGCACACCGAGGTAAACAACAACGCCCTGACGCTGCCGGACTACTTTACCGGCCGCTTCGAAGACAAAAGCCGCCTGCTGCGTATCATTTCCGCTGTGGTGATTCTGGTGTTCTTCACCATCTACTGTGCCTCCGGCATTGTGGCGGGTGCGCGCCTGTTTGAAAGCACCTTCGGCATGACCTACGAGCACGCGCTGTGGGCGGGTGCGGCGGCAACCATCATCTATACCTTTATTGGCGGTTTCCTGGCGGTAAGCTGGACCGATACCGTGCAGGCGAGCCTGATGATTTTCGCGTTGATCCTGACGCCGGTGATTGTGATCCTCTCCGTGGGCGGCTTTGCGGATTCGATGGAAGTGATCAAGCAGAAAAGCATCGAAAATATCGACATGCTGAAAGGGCTGAACTTCGTCGCCATCATTTCGCTGATGGGCTGGGGGTTGGGCTACTTTGGTCAGCCGCACATCCTGGCGCGCTTTATGGCCGCCGATTCCCACCACAGCATCGTGCATGCCCGTCGTATCAGCATGACCTGGATGGTTCTGTGTCTTGCCGGGGCCGTTGCCGTGGGCTTCTTCGGTATTGCCTACTTCAATAACCATCCGGAACAGGCCGGGGCGGTCAATCAAAACGCCGAGCGTGTGTTCATTGAGCTGGCGCAGATTCTGTTTAACCCGTGGATTGCCGGGATCCTGCTGTCGGCGATTCTGGCGGCGGTGATGTCTACCCTGAGCTGCCAACTGCTGGTGTGCTCCAGCGCACTGACGGAAGATTTCTACAAAGCGTTCCTGCGTAAAAAAGCCGGGCAGAAAGAGCTGGTATGGGTTGGCCGTGTGATGGTGCTGTTGGTGGCGCTGGTCTCTATTGCGCTGGCGGCGAACCCGGAAAACCGCGTTCTGGGCCTGGTCAGCTATGCGTGGGCCGGTTTTGGTGCCGCGTTCGGTCCGGTCGTGCTCTTCTCCGTCATGTGGTCGAAAATGACCCGCAACGGCGCGCTGGCCGGGATGGTTATCGGTGCGGTGACCGTTATCGTCTGGAAACAGTTTGCCTGGCTGGGGCTATATGAAATCATTCCAGGCTTCGTGTTCGGTAGCCTGGGCATTGTGGTGTTCAGCCTGCTGGGTGCCGCGCCAACCCGCGAGATGAAAGAACGCTTCGCCGAAGCGGATGCGCATTACCACTCTGCGCCGCCGACGCGTTTGCAGGCCGAGTAAGTACTGGCGTGTTCCCTCTCCCTGCGTAGGGGGAGGGAGTTAAACGGTAAAATTGTTACAGAAGACATTTCAGATTTTCACGCTATTTTCTGCAGAAGCTCGTTTCTCCCTGCTATATCAACAGGCAGTTGCCTTAACAGGCACGGACATCATAAACCCACGTCTGGAATACGCCTTCTGCGTCCGGTATCCTGAGTGAATACAATATCTCCCCAGCGACAACTCCCTTCTTTATAACTGCGCATCAGCCGTATTCTTTTTCCATGGAGGGGAAATATGTCAGGACGTGCGGTTCATTTTCTTTATTTATTTGCTGTACTGTTTATTTTTATGCCTGCTGTTCATGCTGGCATCCAGCTTGACGCCACCCGCGTGATTTACCCGGAAGGGAAAAAAGAAACGACGCTGGGCCTGAAAAACGAAGCCAGCGAACCCCGGCTGATTCAGGCATGGGTGGATGCGGGTGAGGGGAATGAGGCCCGGCCGCCATTTATTATTATGCCGCCGATTTTTCGCATCGATCCGGGAAAAGGGCAGTCCCTGCGTATCAGTTTTATCGGCCGGAAGGGTTGCCGGGTTCACCGAAGGAGGCGGTTTTGCAATTGCGCTGGCGGCGGGGAAATCATAATGCAATCGAGTGCATAAACCCCACCGCATTTACTCTTTCTTTTCAGGATATCCGGCTGACGTCGCCCTCCGGGGCGGAAGATATCAGACAAAGTGGAATGTGCCCGGCAAAAGGACAACAGGTATTTCTTCTGCCGGGAAAGGAACAGGCCGCACAAGGGAAAGTCTTTTTTACCACTATCAATGATTATGGCAGTTATACCCGGCATGAAGCCGCTTACCATCACCAATAATTTAACCTCGTGTGCGCTCCTTATGGGGCAGGGAAATACATGATGAAGATAATACGTTTTGTTGTGAAACTCGCTCTTTTCTCGGGGCTGATTGTATTAAGCCCGCTGTGCCAGGCATATTGTAGTATAAGCAGCGGGGGGCCGCGGACTATCGGGGGGAACACCCTACCTGCAACAATCTCTGTCCCGGCAACGTTGATAAAGTGGCAAACCATTGGCAATTCTTTCGCGATCGGCGGGGGGACGGGGGGGGCTTATATATATGTAAACTGTAATACATCTACAATTTACGAACTTCTCGGGAAGGGTAGTTTGCCATACCTTACAACAACGAGTAGTGGTTATACGTTATTTGACACCGGGGTACCAGGTGTTGGTATAAGAATGTGGTGTATTTACAATTCTGTGCCGATTACTAGATAGTGTCGTCACAAGATTTTAGCCCAGAGAGCGATGCATCTGATCTGGACGGCAGCGAGAAATGAGGCC